>CBDVBE010000001.1:0-55106 GCA_965372145.1 uncultured bacterium
AATACCTTTACGAAATATTTTTCTATCAATAAAGCTGATACCTTGTGCCCAAAACGCACATGGTGCCCTTCAGGGTAGAAAATTATTTCTAAGGTATTAATGTTTTACACGACATGTTTATCCTAACATCTTTACTTATAAATAATTAGAAATAACCTTCGGGTAAGATTTTATCATTCAATTTTCTTAAGACAATAGAATTTAGCATAAACCTTATTTATATAATAAGAAATGAGAATTTAAAGAAAAGTCTTTTCTAAATCAATATTTTATCGTATACTACAATTTAAGATTGTTGCGTTTTTCATACGCCAAATTGTTTTTATGGATTATGGTTTTTAGTGGTAAGAACCTCAAGTCTTTATTTTGTCTTCACTTACGCTCTTTTTCCGGGAGTATGTGATTTCTGAAGGAACGGATAGTGAGTTATCGAATTATTACCTGTGAAGAATCTGAAATAATCAGTGAAGATATATGGGAAGTCTGTAATAACAAGTGCAACGATGCATTGTCGGCAGATGAAATCCATATTGCTGTTCAATTGAGGCCTGAAATGGGTGGTGGTGTTCCATTACTGGATTGGATTGCTAAGTGGCGGGAGAATTTTTTACATGAGGGGAAGACGTTATATATCATCTCTGATGATCCCCAGCAGCAGGAATCAATGGAGCTTTCGCATCCGGATCAGAATCTTGTCTTTGTAACATCAGTAAAAGAATTTAAAGATCAGATGCGCCTTGTTTCTCCAGAGGTTACTGAGGAAAAGAAGGTAGCAGTTGAGGACACGGAAGAAAAAGAGGTGATTGATTCAACCGGTAGTCAAACACCGGTTTCTATTGAAGACCAGAAACAGGCGGTGTTTATGGCCGTCGGCGAAATAGTAGAAATTGCCGGTGAATATATCTGTCAGAGTTGTGGTTCCACACGAATGTGGATGAAGGGCAAAACCGTTACCGGTTGTCAGAATCCGGAATGCTTTGACCCATCAAAAGGGTGGAAATTAGATTTCGATTTGTTTTAGGATAGTTGTGGAAATTATATGGATTGGGGAAATAAAGTTGTTATATCTATAGGCGGTGGCAAGGGTGGTATCGGTAAAAGCTCATTTGCCGGTAACCTGGCGATCGCAATGGTACAGGCCGGCAAACGTGTCGTCGTAGTCGATGCTGATCTTGGTGCTGCCAACCTGCATACCATTATAGGTATTGCTCGTCCGCAGAAAACCTTAAAGGATTTTATTAACAGGCGGTGTGACTCAATTAATGATGTCCTGGTTGATTCTCCCTATCCCAATCTAAAACTTATTAGTTCTGCAAGTGATGTTCTTTCGCTTTCATACCCGACATACAAAGATAGACAGAGACTGTTTAACGAAATTAAAAGACTTGATACGGATATAATCCTGTTTGATATTGCAGCAGGTACCCATCAACGGGCCATAGATTTTTTTACCCTTGCCCCCATTGGTATCATTCTCATCCAGCCAATCCCGACTTCTCTGGAAAATGCATTCAGTTTTCTTAAAAATCTGCTGGTACGACATTTAATTCGGGTTTTTTATGCTGATAAAGAGACCCGTTCATTTATCTTACAGGCAAGCGATCCGCATAATACAGAGCATGCAATCGAGTTAAGCGAACTGATACGGTCGCTCGAATCAAAGGCTCCCGAAAAGATCGCGCTTTTCAAACGGCAACTCCTTGAAACGGGAAGTAAGTTTTGCATCGTGTCAAATAGTATAAAGACTACCGGACAATCAATTGTGTCTGAAAAATTTGCAAAAATAGTAAAACGGTATCTAACATTAAATGTTTCTGTATTAGGAAATCTTCCTTTTGAAATATTCATGGATCGTGCAATTTCGGAACGAACACCTTTTATGGTGAAGTATCCTGAGAGTGAATATTCAAATGCAATGAAAAATATAATGAAGAAGATTGTACCCAATGCAGAATAATACCCCTTCGTTTGAAACAAGCGCCAATGAGTCAGAATAATTTTGTCATTCAGGATGTTGTCGAGCATGTGTATCGGGAGAGTGATTACCGTACGCCAAGGGCTATTCAGCATGCACTGAAGAAAATGGTTGCGAAACTCTGGATTTTTTTACTCATCATAGGACTGTCGGCAGGAATCGGATACGTCGCCGTGTATCTTCCGGATTCTATTGAGAAGCAGAAAGAATCTTTGGGAACAGGAGCAATACCGGGAATGCCGGAAGGACTGGACCGCCTGTCAGATGACCAGAAACGGCAATTAATGAAACAGATGGGAGGGCAATAATACATGATTTCCACTGCCTTTCTCTTTATCTCAATTCTGTTTTTTCTCCTCCTTGCCGGGTTATTTATACTTCTTAATGTTATTAAGGCACAAAGGGTCATGGCGTATAACCGAAAGGGTATTCAGTATAAGAACTGGGGGATGTGGGATGACTCAGTTCGCTCTTTTCAAAAGGCGCTCGATATGGATACGGGGCATGCACTCTCACACTACAACCTTGGTTTTGTGCTCTATTTTGGGAAAGATTTAACGGATGCCGCTATCCTTGAGTTTGAAAAAGCTATTGCAAAAGATGGGAAAATGGCGTCTGCCTATTATGCACTTGGCCATGCTCTATTTCACGGTAAAGGGGAACTGGAGAGAGCGATGACCAGCCTGGAGAAATCAATACGGATTGACCCATCACTCGCCCAGGCCTATAATACCATGGGATTGATTGAGATCAAGCTGGAAGATTGGAAAAAGGCCATAGAATTTTTTCGGATGGCAGTCACCATAAATGATACGTTTGAATCAGCATACTGTAATCTCTCTATAGCGTTAGTCTATCAGGGGAAAAACACCGAGGCCCTGGAAAGTGCCCGGAAATATACGACTCTTAATCCACATTCAGTGTTAGCACAAAACAACCTGGGTAATATCTATGGCGCTTGTGGTATGAAAGAAGATGCAATTGAGGCACTGAAGATTTCTGTGAAGCTTAACCCGGATGATTGGAATGTCTATTTCTGGCTTGGGTGCTTGAGACTGCAGTGTAAAGAATATAAACAGGCAATTGCTTCTTTTCATGCAACGTTGCGATTAAGAGGTGATTTTGCTTTGGCCCATTACAATTTAGCACTCTGCTATGAGCAGGATGGGAATAAAGCCTTCGCTAAAAAGCATATTGATCGGGCGATCGAACTTAACCCTGCATTAGGTGAGAACCTCATCTAGGAGGTATGTCGTGGCGGTATTGGATGTTCTAAGAAACGTCGAGCTTTTCAAAGGGCTTAATGAGGATGAGTTACATGGAATTGCTGCATTAGGCTCGTTAAAATCATTTACAAAAGGTGATGTTATATTTGAGGAGGATGCGGACGGCAGAGAATTTTATATGGTAACCCGCGGTTGTGTTGCTATCAATAAAAATGTCGCCGGCGGCAGAAAGAGGAATTTAAGCAACCTGCGGCAGGGTGATATTTTTGGTGAGATTGCACTCTTTGATTCACAACCGCGCAGTGCCGATGCTGAAGCTGTTGAAGACTCTGAAGTGGTTATCTTTTCAAATGAAAAGTTTAAGGCATTATTAAAAAAGAATCTTGTGATTGCTTTTATTATTCAGACACGGATTATTCGTGTCCTCTGCAAACGATTACGTGATACCGATGAAATGCTCAAGGAAGGGGTTATCTGGGGTTTTAAGATGGATGTTTAGTTTCTTGACGTGATGAGAGCCCTTTTTGTGCCGGTGTTTATTGATTACTATGTACTATGTTTCCACTGGAGAGTATACGATCGAAGTTATTTTCAAGAGTTGTAGATGGTGAGGATGCAGCCCATGACCGCTATTCAGTTGGGTTTTTACGGAAACAGGGCATTATTATTATAGATGTAAGTAACTGATTTTACATAGAGGTGTTATATGAATAGGGTAGAACAGTTTTTTGATAGATACGCATATGATTTTGATGCAATATATGGAACAAGTCAATCATTTTTAAATAGAATATTGAATCCCATTTTACGTAAAAGCATGCGTACGAGATATGAAAAAACACTTCTCTATAGCCAGCCGGTCAAAGGCAAAACCGCTCTTGATATTGGTTGCGGCCCGGGGCATTATTCAATCGCTTTTGCTGAGAATGGCGCTGAGAAGGTAGTTGGTATTGATTTCTCAGAGGAAATGATAAAAATAGCAAAGGAACGAGTTGCCACCTTAGGGCTTTCTGACAAGTGTCAATTTATTGTTGAAGATATCTTTACTTATGCTTCATCAGAAAAGTTTGATTTTTCTATTGTAATGGGAGTAATGGATTATATCACTGTTCCTGGAAAAATGATTGAGAAGGTGATACGTCTCACTAAACAAAAAGCGTATTTTAGTTTTCCTTCCTCAGGAGGCCTCCTGGCACTTCATAGAAGGGTCCGATATATTAAAAGATGCCCACTATATATGTACAATCAAAAACAATTGACGACAGTATTCAATAAATTTTTACCCAATGAGTATAAGATAGAAAAGATAAATCGTGATTATTTTGTAACAGTGAGTATCAAATAAGCAGGTGTAATGAAAAATATATTAACGGTAGATGTTGAAGATTGGTTTCACCTTTGTGAAGTAAGCTCAACGCCGGATGTAAAAGAGTGGAATAAATTAGAATCACGGGTAAAAAAGAATTTTTATACTTTTCTTGATGAATTTGATCGCACTGGGACAAAAGTCACGTGTTTTTTTTTAGGCTGGGTAGCAGAGCGTTTTCCTGAGATAGTTAGTGAAGCGAGTGAAAGAGGCCATGAAATAGCCTCGCATGGTTATTCACACCGGCTTATTTATACACAAAGCAGACAGGAATTCGCTGAAGATATAATTAAAACAAAAAAATTGCTGGAGGATATTGCAGGACAGGAAGTAATTGGTTATAGGGCACCGGGTTTTTCGATAACCAAAAACACCATATGGGCTTTGGATGAATTGATACAAGCAGGATACAAATACGATTCTTCCGTTTTTCCTGGCCCACGTGGTCATGGAGGGATAAGCGATGCGAAAATATTTCCCCATGAAATCGAAACAGATACCGGTACCATTAGAGAATTTCCACTTTCTGTTGCTGTTCTATTTAAAATGCGTATTTGTTTTTTTGGCGGTGGGTATTTAAGATTGTTCCCATACTCTATTATTCGGTATATGTCTGAACGCGTAAATAAAGAAAATCGTCCGGTGATTTATTATGTTCATCCACGAGAGATTGACCCGGATCATCCAAGGTTACCAATGAGATGGAAGCGTCAGTTTCAATCCTATATCAATCTGAAATCAACACTGCCTAAGATAAATAAATTATGTGGTGAACAACAATTAACTTCGTTTAAAAATTGGATAGCTGAATATAATAGCGAATAGGATCGGATAAGGTCATTCTCAATATAATTCTTAAACCCTTACGATTCTTTCCCTGTATATACCTTCTCAATGCAACTGACCCTTCACTTGCACAATAAATAATAGTAAACTTATAGTAATCCTGAAATTGGGGAGCATGATAATCCATGACGTATCGATAAGCCCTAATAATAGTATTTTTTTACCCAGGATATATGATTTTATAAAAAGGTAAGGTGCAATGTCAACTAAAGGAAGGTTTGTTAAAAACACACTCTCCCTGATGGGTTCACAGGTTGTTATTAAAGCCTTATCATTTGTACTCGGTATATTTCTGGCGCGTTACCTTGGGGCGACAGATTATGGAAAATACTCGTTTGGCTATAAATATTTAGCCATTTTTGCACCAATTGCCGGTTTGGGACTTGGTCAACTTGTTGTACGGGAAGGGGCGAGAAGGAAAGAAGAGTTGCCGGTTCTGGTGGGAACATCGATGGTGTTACGATTTATCTCATCAGTGTGCATGGTTGCGCTTGCATATATCATTCTTCAATTCATTACTACCACCGATGAGGCTAAAATCGTAGTCTATGTTTTTGGCATTGGATTTATTCTTGAACATCTCTATGGCTCTGTAAACCTGGCCCTGGCCGCGCGTGAGCGATTTGATGTCTATGCTGTTGTGCAATTTTTAGAGAGAGTTATTAGTTTCGGATTGATAGTAGCAATACTGCTTTTTGGCTATCGCCTTATCATGGTTTCTCTTATTCGTCCTGTTACTGCCCTTATTATACTTCTGATGAGTATAGGAATTGTTTGTATAAAGATTTTAAAATCCAGTCTTCGTGTTAATCTTCGCGCAGCACCTTTGTATTTAAAAGAGAGTTGGCCATTTGTTGCAGATTTGCTGTTTGTGAATATGTGTTTGAATGTTGACAGCGTGATGCTTCAAGCAATGAAAGGCGCAACTACCGTTGGGTGGTACGCTATCGCCGCAGGATTGCTGGGGGTATGCATGCCTTTGCAAATGGTAGTCATTTCAACGGTGTATCCAATATTTGCACGGACATTTATTAATGATCAAAGCACTTTTTCGTTGTACTTTGAAAGGATTTCACGATACCTGTTGTCAACTGGCATAGCGGTTTCGATTGCTCTATCATTTTTTGCTGCACCTTTGGTCTCTTTACTCTATGGCAAAGAATTCAGTCAGTCAATTGCACTGCTGCGGATAATGATTTGGGCATTGCCCCTCATGTCATTCAGTTCATTGGCACGGGCAGCATTGATGAGCTGCAATCTGCAGAGAATCCCTATGTGGATAGGTGGAGGTACTGTGCTTGTAAATGTTGCTTTGAATTCTTGCCTGATCCCATTCTATGGTGGTCATGGCGCAGCATTAGCTACAATTTTTACACAGCTTGTGGGGTGTGTAATACTTGCTATTGTTATTATTAAAAAGACACCCTGGGTAAATGTTGGAAAAAGTATGCTCCCTTTGAGCGTTGAAGATTTCCGTGTAATAAAAGAGTTGATTTTAAAAAGAGAGAAGCAATGAAATGAAGGTTTTATTGGCCGCGCCGCAATCAAATGATACCATATTGGGGACTATCGGCAATCACTGTGTGCTGGCGTTATCCAGACTTGGCCATAGTGTTACTGCCTTTGACTTTAGACAAAGTCAATATCTGCAAAGTTCAGCAGGTTCAGTTGTTAAAAAGATTGCAAAAAAGGTACTCGGCAATATGCAATGGCGGCGATATTTTACCAAGTCATTAGAAAAAGACAAGATGAATCATAGATTGATCGAAGTGGCTAAAGAATGCCGTCCGGATGTTATGCTGGTATTACTGGGAGATACCATTTCCGGTGAAACTATGAAGGAGATTAAACAACTGGGAATCGTAACAGCCAATTGGTTCCATGATACTGTTCTCGCACCCCAACGAAAAGAGTTTGTCAAGCTTAATTCCTCATACTATGATTACTTCTTTACGGTAGACTCAGAAAAAATATTAAAGCATAATGAAATAAATTCGCGTTACGTTACCACAATCCCCCTTGCATGTAACCCGGAAGTTCATAAAAAGGTCACTATTACAGAAGAGGAAGAGAGAAAATACCGGAGCAAGGTCTCTTTTATCGGAACGGTTAAATTTGAACGGGGAGCAGTACTCAGTCGATTGACGGAGTATGATTTAGGTGTCTGGGGGTATTGGATTGAAAAGAACCCATTGCTTGAGGGTTGTTATCGCGGTAAGCATATCTTCGGTGAGGAAGCTGTTAAAATATATAATGCATCGGATATTGTTCTTGATATTAATGAAGGAAACGAGCACCGGTCTTTCTATGTAACACCACGTGTTTTTGAAGTGCCGGCATCCGGTGCATTTCTCCTGACAAGCAACGATGCCTATCTTTCTGACCTGTATGAAATAGGGAAAGAGATTATATGCTATAACAATGTCGATGAATTAACTGATCTGGTACGCTATTATTTAGAGCACCAAGAGGAACGAAAAGAAATAGCTAAAAGAGGACAGCAAAGAGCTTATCGTGAACATACATATGAAAACAGAATAAAAAAAATAATTTCAATTATAGAAAAAAACGGTTGATATGCTTTGCATATCAACATTTTACCATGATAGTGCAGCTTGCCTGGTAAAGGAGAGTGATAGTATTATGGCTGCACTAATAAAGATTTACCTGTAAAAACATGATTTTGGTTATCTTAAAAAATGCTGTATGATTAAGTAGGAAAAAATGGATAATAAAAAAATGGATGACAAATTGGAGTGGGTTTTATGTGATTTTTGCGGTGAAAAAGATTTTAAACATCTTTTTAATGGAAGCGATTACCTGTCATTTTCTCCATTAACCTTTGAGTTGAAAATGTGCAATAGGTGTGGTTTGGTAAATTTAAATCCCAGGCCGGAAAATATCGCTGGTTATTATGGTACATATCGAAAAGGGTCTACTAAAAAAGATATTTTTGAATTTTTAGCTCCAAATAGAATAAAGAAAATAAAGGAATTTCAAAAAAGTGGAAGAGTGCTGGATGTCGGTTGTGGTCAAGGTGGTTTTTTAAACACTATGTTAAAAGATGGTTGGGAAATATATGGGGTTGAACTATCCAAAGATGCCTGTGATTTTGCTCAAGAAACGTTTGGACTTAAAGAGATATATAATTGTGATCTTCTTTCTTTGGACTTCCCTGATAATTTTTTTGATATAATCACGTTATGGCATGTTTTAGAACATTTAGGCAAACCTCTCGATACCTTGAAAAAGATTAATAGAATGTTGAAAGAAGACGGTTTGTTAATTATTGAATCACCTGATTTTTACAGTATCCAGAGTAGATTTTTTAAAGACAAATGGTTTAACCTGGATTTACCCCGACACCTATATCAATTTTCTCCAAAGATGGTACAAAAGTATTTAGAGAAAACAAACTTTAAAATTATAAAAAGAGATTATATCGTAAACCCTCGCATTAATTTTATTTCATTTAAAATGAGTTTACTAAGATGGTTAGGTGTTCACCGAGCACCAAAAATAGAAGAAAATGATACATTACCTACGGATGTTAATTTCCGTAAGGATCAAATTGTAAGAAGACTTTTTCGTTTTTCAATAAACATTTTTTGTTTATTGTTAGCAATATTTTTGAATTTGATACATTGTGATGATTCATTTCGGGTTTATTGTAAAAAGAACAATTTGCTATAAGTTATGGAAAAAGAAAACCTAAGTATTGTTATTCCAACGTATAATGGTAAAGAGCTTTTAAAAAAATATTTACCTTCTGTCATAAATGCCTGCAAACATTATTCTATTGAAAAAACAGAAATGCTGGTTGTTGATGATGCAAGTAAAGATGGAACCGTTGATTACGTAAAATCGAATTTTCCGACTGTTATAGTAATTGAACAGCAGGTTAATAAGGGATTTTCCGATACCGCGAATCGGGGGATTTTTTCGGCTAAAAACCGGATAGTAGTCCTCCTTAACAGCGACGTACATATCTCTGAAGATTTTTTGCACTATATACCTCGCCATTTTAAACATGATGATATTTTCGCTGTTGGCCCAGGATTAAAGCAAAATAGTAATGACAAAACGGTTATTACAAATCCAAGAATAGGTGGAGGATTCAAAGGAGGGTTTTTCAATGTGCCCATGGAAAAAAAAGGTACACTCGATATAGCATTCTTTGCCGGGGGTGGGGCAGCCGCCTTTGATAAAGAAAAATTTGTACAGCTTGGCGGTTTTGATGAGCTCTTCTCTCCTTTTTATTATGAAGATGTCGATCTTTCATATAGGGCATGGAAACGGGGATGGAAGATTGTATATGAACCGGAAAGTCAGGCCTATCACCAATCCGGAGCTACTATTAAAAAAACATCTACGCCTTTACGGGTGCAGGCAATTGCAGAGCGGAACAGATATTTTTTAGTATGGAAAAATATTATTGATCGGAGATTGCTGTTCCAGCATATTGTGTTTATACCGGTGAGGCTTGGAACATCTCTGTTAAAAGGGAGAATTGCTTATATAGCTGGATTTTTTTGTGCTTTAAGACAGTTAAATGGAATAGTTAAAAAAAGACAAGATGAAAAGGAATTTTTACAAAGAAGCGATCAGGAAGTTTTTCATCTTTTTAGGGGAAATTAAAGAACGAAGAAGGAAAGACTGGTGTAAGAATAATAATGGTCTGATTGATACTTTTTGCGGAGAATCAGTATGATAAAACAAAAATATCCGGGTGAATTCTTTGTTGATATTACAGGGTTCTGCAATTTACGATGCAAATTGTGTCCTGAAGGGAGAAAGGCCAATGACCAGCCGCAAAAAATAATGTCCTTCGAAGAATTTGCAACATTGTCGCAGTCATTTCTCTCTTTTGCGAAAAGCATTTGTCTAATCAATTGGAGTGAGCCCTTTTTAAATAAAGACCTATATAAAATTATTGGACACATCAAGAAAAAGAATTCTGAAATTTCAGTTATTTTAAGCTCCAATGGGAATTACTTTAATAAGACGGATGCGGACAATCTGGTCAACCTGGGTGTTGATTCACTTACCATAACCATGAGTGGCATTACCCAAGAGATATATCAGAGATATCATGAGAGGGGTAGTTTAGATAAGTTACTAAAAACTATTGAATATATTACATCCGCCAAGGAACGCTGTAGGAGCTTACTTCCCCGCATTGAAATTGTCTATCTGGTATTTCCTTTTAACTATATATCGTTACAAAAATTAAAAAAATTTCTTCTTGAAAAAGTTGGTAAAGACAGGTATTCGCAGATTAATACTATTCGATTAAATTACGGTTATTTTTCCGGTACCGATTTATCCCTTGAACAAATTAGAGATATTTACGGGAATGATTTTCCGATCTATAATTATCCATTATATGCCAGGCCCATGTGTAACAGGGCTCATAATAGTCCTACCATTCGTGCCGATGGGAAAGTGTTCCCTTGCTGTGCCATAACCTATAATACCAGGTATGCTTTGGGTGATCTTAAGGTGCATACCTTTGATGAGGTCTGGCATAGCAAGGCGTATCAACAATTCAGAGATACATTTGAGGATGGTACAAATCAGTTTTGTAATCAATGTAAATGGTATTACCCCGATCATAAAATCAAAATGGATCGGTATATGGCAAATAGAATACTAGGAAAGTTATGGTTAATGAAAAACCTGCGATTTAGGAAGCTGGTACATGGTTGTGACGCGTAAGCCGGTAACTGAAATAAAAAGAAATCTTTATGGACACCTATACTAAAAAGACAAAAGAATGGCTTGATAAAAGGTTTCAAACCACTGATGAAAAAGGGGTGTATAAAAGCCATGCCGCTATATACGGTTTTTCGAAAGATTCCCTTGCACTGGGAATGTACAAAAACGATTACACCATTCTAAGGGAAATAGAAAAAGTGTCTTCAGAATATACAATAGATAAATTTTTAGAAGTCGGGTGTGCTGAGGGGTATACGTCACACTTGATAAAAGAAATATTCGGTTTTGATGTCAAGGTCTGTGATTTGAGTTCTGAAGCGGTAAAGAGAGCAAAAGAGATTTATGGTTTCCGGGGTTTTGCGGCAGATGTCCAGGCACTGAGAAATATTGAAAATGACAGTTTTGACCTGGTTCTATGTTCAGAAACAATTGAGCACGTTCCTGATCCTGAGAAGGCATTTAATGAGTTAAAAAGGGTTGCTAAAAAAGTGTTGATTATTACTGTTCCTGCGGCTAAAAATCAAGAAGAAAAGGAGCGTTATGTTCCTCCGGAAGGCCCACATACCCATTTGAATATTTTTACAAAGACGGAGCTTGAAAGGTTTGCCGGGGGAGGAAAAGTCAGAGGGATATCATCAAATGGCCTCTTTAAAATTGAGAGTTTGTTTACAAATAATAGAAACTTGTTTTCCGGTAAATCAAAAATAGTACAGGGAATATATTCAGTAATCAGACAGCTGTTTTTGCCGGTGAGAAAATGTTATGGGGTGAATATGGCAAAGATGTTTATACGATTGGATTATTGGTTATGCAGCCTGTTACCGGGTAATGTTTTCACCTATATGGCGATAGTAAAAAAAACGGTTCCAGAGGGAACCGGTAAAAAGAAGATACATAAAAATATTTTAAAGTATATGCTCAAGGAGGGTAAGGTTGATCCTTATTTCCTGCATGATAACATACCTATATAAGGAGCAGTATCATTATACCTAAAAAAATAGAGGTCGCACTGGGTATTTTTGCGAAGAAGGCTCTGACAGGTCCGATGGAGGTTTCGGTTGATCTCACAAGGAAATGCACCCTGGATTGCCTGATGTGCTGGTGGCGCAGTCCGTTAATAAGTGAGCAGCCGGCAAAAGAGTGGCAGAACCAGGAGATGGACTTTGCCTTATTTGAAGAATTGATAAAAGATTTCAGAAAACTTAGGGTAAAAAGGGTTATTCTGGGTGGTCAGGGTGATCCCATGTTATATCCAAAGCTCTTCGAAGCTATGGAATTGGCCAAAAGAGCAGGCATTGAAGTGGCTTTAATTACGAGTGGCTTTTATCTTACCGAGAAGAAAGTACGTACACTTTATGACCTGCAGATAGATCATCTTGATGTGAGCCTTCAGGCAGCAACGTCTGAAACTTATCAGAAACTGCATCCCGGACAAAAGGAAGATTCTTTTGAACGAATAAAAAGCCGGATTATGCAACTTTCTCATCTTAAAAAGGAGCATCAAAGGAATGTGCCGTGGATTCACATTATAAATATCGTCTGCTCATATAATTATAATGAGTGCGTAAAAATCATCGAATTCGCATCAGAAGTCGGAGCGAATTCAGTAGGATTTAAACGGGTGGATGTGGTCCCGCAAACGCAGGAGTTACTTTTGAATGAGGAACAGTTAAAAGAGGTGGAAAGGCTGTTGGATGAAGCGGAGAGAAAGGCAGACGAATTGGGAGTTGTAACGGGTATCAAGAGATTTAAGAAAATTATCCTGCCTGGTCTTACCACCGGGAGATACACAACAGATTTTTATGAACAAATTCCCTGTTATGTGGGCTGGAATTCATCACGTATCCTGGAAACCGGCGAGGTCATCCCCTGTTGCGGCTGTTATGATATAATTCTTGGAAATATTAAGCAGAATTCATTCAGAGATATCTGGTATTCAGACGCCTACAGGAAATTTCGTAAACAGTCATTCAGTTTAGATAAAAAAGCAGTCCTTAAAGAGGGGTGCAAGTGTTTTTCCTGTGTTGATCATGGCACCAATCTGGGGATATATCGTAAGCTTCACCCATTCAAAGCAAAAAGGCTGGGAGTATGAGTACAATCTCTGTCGTTATTGCCACAAAAAATGAAGAGCACAATATTAAAACATGCCTTGAACATGTTACCTGGGCAGATGAGATCGTTATTGTGGATGACATGAGTACTGATAGAACGGTTGAAATATGTAAGGAATACACCTCGAAGATTTTTCTGAACGACAGTAAAGGCAGCTTCCATACAAATAAGAATCTGGGCTTGGAAAAAGCAACGGGAGACTGGATAGTAAGTCTTGATGCAGACGAAATAATCCAGCTCGAATTAACACAGGAAATTAAAGAGGTAATTGCGCATACCGATAAAATAGGGTTCTATATACCGCGAAAGAATTATTTCCTCGGCAGATGGATCAATAGGTGTGGCTGGTGGCCGGACAATATTATACGGTTATTTAGAAAAGGGGTTACCCGGTGGCCCCTGGAAATTCATGACACGCCAAAAATTATGGAGAAGAATAAGGTCGGCACTTTGAAACATGCACTCATTCACCATACCTACCGCGATCTAAACCACTATTTCAGTAAATTTAATCAGTATACCTCCCGGCTTGCTGAGGAAGAGTTCGAAAAGGGAGTACGAGTTACGGTTGTAAGTTTTTTCATGTACTTTTTTGTCAAACCGTTATACTGGTTTCTTCGTAAATACTTGTTGTTGCGGGGATTCCTCAATGGGTTCCCGGGATTGTTTATCTCCTTCTCTTCTGCGTGGGTGATCATTGCGATGTATACGAAATTATGGGAGAAGCAGAAGAATTCATGAATACTCCAATCACCATTCTCTATCTTGCGAATTCCGGTGATATTATAGGTGGCGGACAAATAAGTCTGTTAAGTCTTTTAAAAGGACTTAATCGCGACAGATTTAATCCAGTTATTGTTTGTCCTGCAGAAGGCGGGTTGTCTGAAGCATTGAAACGAATGAACGTGGAAACATACATCATAAAAATGGGAACATTGCGTAAACTGGATATTTTTTCATGGATACAGTCCATATATAAAATGGTTAAAATTATCAGGGAGAAAAGTGTACACATTATTCACAGCAATGGTTCCCGTGCTACTATTTATGGCGGTCTCGCAGCACGCTTAACAAGGACCCCTCTTATCTGGCATGTACGGATTGCGGACAGCGATAGACTGCTCGATACTTTGCTCGCAAAACTTTCTTCACATATCGTAGCTATTTCAGAAGCGGTTCAGAAACGTTTCTGCTGGATTGTAAATTCGACAAAAGATACAACGGTTATTTATAATGGAGTTGACACAAAGGAGTTCAATCCGGCAATAGATGGAAGCGGTATACGCGAGGAGTTTGGTATATCGCCTGAGACACCATTAATCGGTACTGTCGGACGGATGGATTGGTATAAGGGACATGAGTACTTTATTCACGCCGCAGCGCAGGTGATAGAAAAGATACCGAATGCTCATTTTCTTATCGTTGGTGACGGTGAGAACCGTAAGTCACTTATAACACTTGTTCAAAATCTACATCTCAGTAATCAAGTCTTTTTTGCAGGTAACCGTGATGATGTGCCGCAGATACTCGCCTGTTTAGACCTGTTTGTCCTTTCGTCTGTAAGCGAAGGTTTTGGCCGTGCCGCTGCTGAAGCCATGGCATGTGCAAAACCGGTTGTTGCTACAACTGCCGGAGGCCTTCCGGAGGTCGTTGAAAATGGAATCACGGGGAAGTTAGTGCATCCTCGAGATTCATCGGCATTGGCAGCTGCAATACTTGAAATGATTGGAGATCGAGAAAGGGCTCAAAGAATGGGTGTTGCAGGCCGTAGACGGGTAGAAACGTTATTTAGTATCGAACAAAATATTTCTCGCACTGAAAAACTTTACGAATCGATGCTAATCAAGTACAATTAAGGTATATGAATGCAAATAGAAAAAAGAGAATTCTTCATATACATGTCCTTCCTGTAATAACGGGCTCCGGGATTAACACTTTCCTGACAATGCAAGGCTTAAGACATAAGTATCATATTGAAATGGCCTGTGCTCCTGGTGGACCGCTGTATGATCTTACTGAGCAGAATGGTATTCCGGTTCTTCCGATTAAAAACTTTGTCAGTGAAGCTGCTCCGTTTAAAGATATTCATGCGCTTTGGCAGGTATACCGATTACTTCGTAAAGGGAACTATGATCTTATCCATACGCATAATTCCAAAGGTGGATTTATCGGTCGCCTGGCTGCAAAGCTTGCCGGCGGTATCCCTGTTATCCATGGTGTCCATGGATACGCCTTCCATAAAAATGAACCATGGCTGAGACGTGCGTTGTTTTTTCTGTTGGAGTATCTGGCACGTAATTGGAGTGTGCGGATAATCTGCATATCACAGCCGTTGGTTGACCTTTGGGTAAAAAAGAAACTGGCCCCTGTCGAAAAAATCCGGAAGATTTACAGCGGTATTGATGTACAAGAATTTAAGCAATTTGACAAACGAGAGGTTATACGACAGGAATTGGGATTGCAGCCGGATGCTATTGCTATCGGACAGGTATCTAAATTGTGGGAAGGGAAAGGCCATATCGATATCATTGCGGCTTGTCCGGATATTGTCAAGGCATTACCCGGTGCAAAGGTATTCTTCATTGGGGATGGCCCCATTCGGAATAAATTGGTAAATATAGTGTTGAAAAAAGGGCTTCAAGATAGGATAATTTTTTTAGGACACCGGGATGATGTCGCGGAGATCACCTCTGCATTGGATATTGCCATTTTAGCTTCTTACTATGAAGGCATGGGACGGGTGATTCTGGAAGCAATGGCTGCGGGATTGCCGGTCGTAGCGACGCGGGTCGGAGGGATTGTCGATCTGGTTGTTGAGCAGGAGACCGGATTGTTGGTTGATCCATATAGTCCGCAGCAGATAGCCGATGCAGTTATCCGCCTGGCGAAAGATCCTGCACTTCGTAAAATCATGGGGTTGCAGGGGAAAAAACGGGTAGACAATCGGTTTAGTGCGGCAACTATGGTGGCACAGATAGATCAGGTATATCAGGAGGTTCTTACAGAAAATGAAGAAAGCAGCAAAAATCACTAAATTCCAGCGGATACTTTTTCTCACAGGCCTTATTATTTCTTCTATTGCCTTCTTTAAATTTCCTATTGCGGAGTCGGAAAAAGTATTTGGATTTTATCTCTTCCTTTTCAGTTTTTTCCTCTGCCTGAATTTTACGCAGGTATTCCAAAAAGTTGCAAAAACTTTTAATATCTACGACCACCCGAACGAAAGAAAATTTCATAGCCATCCAACACCCTTACTCGGCGGGATGGCAATCTTTTTCTCATTTACATTGACAATAGTACTTTTTGAACGGCACATTGATAATACCATGATACTGTACTGGATTCTTGGTATGAGTTTCATTATCCTGATAATGGGGGCCATTGACGACTATAAGGAGCTTTCTGCGAAGATCCGTTTATTGGTTCAATTTTGTGCTGCGGGTATTGTAATATATCATGGTGTCCGTGTATCTTTTCTGCCTAATAATGTTGTTGGTGACACCTTTGAAATTATCCTCTCATTACTCTGGATTGTCGGTATTACCAATGCGATTAATTTTATTGATGGCATGGATGGCCTGGCAACCGGCTATATAATTATTACTGCATCGTTGCTGGGAATTGTGGCATATCAGTTGGTGATGCCTGAATATCTCTTTGTTTTACTGGCCCTCGTCGGCGCGTGTTGCGGATTCTTTCCATTCAATTTCCGATGGCACAGGAGAGCAATGATTTTTCTCGGTGACTCGGGTGCTACGTTCCTGGGATTTTTCATGGGATGCCTGACACTGTTAGGTAAGTGGGGCTCACGGAATGATGTCTATCATTCAACCAATGAAGTCGGGGTTATAATTCCGTTACTCATTCTGGGTGTTGCGGTTTTTGACACCATTTTTACCTATGCCATGCGTTTAAGGGAAGGGAATATTACAAAACTTGATCACCTTCTGACCTATGCCGGCAAGGATCATTTTCATCATTGCCTGCATGATATAGGCCTGCCGGAAAAAGCCATTGTCGTGGTAATCTTTATGATCACCCTTTGCCTTGGCCTCGGTTCGATTGCCTTACGCAACGCCCGTAAAATTGATGCCGTCATTTTATTACTACAGGCGATAATTGTTTTTGCCCTGATTGGTGCATTCATGGCGTTTGTAAAGAAAACACATATTACTCCTAACAATGGAAATAATAGTGATAAGTTGGATTAACAGGTATGGATATTCTGGCATATCAAGTTTATGCTTGCATTCATAACTAAAATTAAATGTAAGCGTTCACAGAACGCTGAAATTGGAAATTTGGTATTCATACTTTTATAATTAGTTTCTGTTAAATATTGACAGATGACCGTCATTCCCGCATGCTTTTGGCGGGAATCCATGCCCTTAAACACTTAAAAATCTTGATTCCGGCCAAAAGCATGCGGGAATGACATTCAAAACAAGCTATATTTAACAGATAATAATTATTATAAACATCCAATTTCTAATTTCCAATTTCAAGCCGCGAACGTCTACAATTAAATTTGTATATTGAACGGTGAAGAGGTGAAACATCAATATGTAGTGGTGTGAGAATGGATAAGAAATATTAGTCTTGCATTTAACCGGGTTTTATTAAATAATTTAAATATATTTGTCGATAATAAAGTATTAGAGGGATTGTTTTCTTCCAGGACGAGTAAGTAACTGGGAATCCGGGCAAAAGGGTAGGAAAGACAAATGCAACCGCAAAAAACACTCAGTGAGTTCAAACATTATCTCGAATCATTACCGATTTTTGTGATTCTTGATACGCAGTATGCAAAAAGTAAGGATTCGGCAATTGCATCTCATAAAACCGTTGAGGCACAGTACGCAGAACTGGTGAATAAACTGGAAGAGCTATTGCATGATAAATTACAGAATAACACACGTGATTCGGTTCGGGAGCTTCCCTTTACAACACTCTTTTCACTTGCTGATATGGTTATTTACAGTATCGTAAAATCGGGTGTTATTTTCCAACAGGTAATGAATCCTGATTATCTCTCAAATTATCTTTCCTGTCACTCATTAAATGTAGCATTTATCAGTTGTAAGATCGGCATGGGTATGCGTTTTTCATATGAGCAGCTTGGTCAACTGGGTGTTGCAGCACTGCTGCATGACATCGGTATGACCCAGCTCCACCCCAGTATTTATGAACATCAGGATGGCCTTTCTGCAGAAAAACGCAGAGCTATTGAGAGTCACTCATTGCTGGGTTATCAGTTTTTTGAGAAAGTGAGAGATGATTTCCCATGGCTGATGAGAGTCATTCTCGAGACACATAAACGTGAAAATAATAACGGGTATCCTGATATGGTGAAGGATGATCTGCATCTTTATTCAAAGATTATCGGAGTGGCGGATACGTTTGAGGCATTGACCCACAAAAGGTCATTCAGGAATGCTTATCATCCGGCTGATGCCATTAAAACGATTATTGACGGTAAGAAAGATTTTTTTGCTACTGATATACTTCGCGCGACAATCGAATCAATCGCGATATATCCGGTAGGAAGCCTGGTCCAGCTTAATAATAAAAACATTGCTCTGGTAATCGATACTATTGAAGGCTCTCCGATGAGGCCTTTGGTAAAAATTGTCAGTGAGGATGATCTGAACGAAACAACAGAGCAGAAAATTATTAACTTATCAGAGGAAAATAATATCTATATTACCGGTCTGGTTTACAGCACACAATATTTAACGCCGGAAAAAATAAAGAAATTGCGGTAATTTCTATTTTGCTTCTTCACAGTTTTCATGACTAATCACTTTTTAAAGGTTCTTACCTCCGACCGGTTGTTTACCGCAGCTCATTTTAAAAATATTGATTGGCAGAAGCGGTGTAAACAGTTACGTGATGACGGTATCGCGTCTCTTTTTTATCCGAAAATTGAAAGTGTTAAAAATAATCTCCCTCCGGATATAGTACAGTTTTTCCGTACCTGCTATGAAAACGCTATAATTTTTAAAGATTTTACTGTCCAAATATTAAAAGATATCCAGCCTGCATTAAGTTCAACCGGAACAATTGTTCTCACGCAGGGATTGGCACTCAGCGAAACCGTATATCCTGAGCCGATGTGCCGTGCCATGGGTGATGTTGATCTTTTCCTTCCTGACGGAAATATGCGGAGGATTCGTGATATTTTTCTGGACTATGGATTTACACCGTATCGGGATTATGAGAATGTACTGGAATATAACCGGATAATGGTTGACCTGCATGAAGGGTTGTGGGGTACTGACCGTTTTCCTCAGCGGGAGTATTTGATTCCCAGAAAGAATGTCGAATGGCAGCCGAGTAAACTCATCCCGGGTTTTTTCGTGCTGAGTCCTGAGTATTTAGCCCTGCACTGTGCGTTTCACGGGGTAAAACACGGATTCAATAAAGGGATTTGGGATTGTGATTTAGTGCGGTTGTATAACACCGGATACTTGACACCTGATGTGAAAAACCGGCAGGAATATATGATAAAGTTCATGGCCTTTGAACATCTGCGTCAAAAAAAAATATTACCGGCACAATTGACTGAGAAGAGAAAGGCATATTTATCTCCATTTACGGGGATTGCAGTCCGTGCTCTGGTTCAGCGGAGCAGCCGTCCCGGTTTTGGTCAGCTGCTGCTTGCATTTCTCTGCCCGACTTTCAAAACCGGGCTCGAATATCTTATCGCGATTGTGATCCCGCAAAAACGTATTTTGCAGCAGATGTATGGTAGATCGATCTATCCGGTACTTGTAATGAAACGGGTATGGAATCTCATGAAATATGCGGGAATGGCAGTACTGAAATGGCGCTAATACTCTCTATCGGCGGTATACCGGTCCAATTTGAAATCCGGTCAAAAGAGATGGTGTCCCGTATAACGAAGCGATATAAAGGATTCCTGCGAAAGCGGGTTACCCCGGTAGTAACCTTCCAGTGCAGCTTTGCAAAAAGGCAGGCTGTGGATACTGATGAGGTAGTTGTTACTCAGGAAGATAGTGCTACCTGGTGCATCCACCGGTCTGATTTTATCTGTACCTTTCGGGAGGCGTATGGTACGATAGAGATGCGCCGGTCTATATATTCGTTTGATGCATGTATTCGGGTTCTGTATGCCACACTTATCACACGAAACCGCGGCTTGCTTCTCCATGCGTCCGGAGTTATGAAGAATAAAAAAGCCTATTGTTTTGCCGGGGTTTCGGGAAGCGGCAAGACAACCATTGCGCAGCTTTCAAAGGCGGTTGGTACGGTTATAAATGATGAAATAGTTGCAGTAAGGATCATGCCTGGAAATAAAGTCAGTATCTATGGGACTCCGTTCTGGGGTGAAATGCGTACCGGCCCGGCACATAATAAAAAATGCCCATTACAAGCTATTTACTTTTTAAAAAAAGGTACAACATCATATCCGGTTGTACTTAATAAGGATGTCGCATTAGCAAAACTATTGCGCTGCTGCTGTATCTTCAGTAATGATTCCCATGATATGGACCGAATTATGAATCTGGGTATTGTTTTTGTAAAGGCTGTGCCGGTATTTGAATTACACTTTGAGAAAAGTGAGGCGTTCTGGGAAGTGATAGAATAAGAAAACAGAAGTCTGAATAACGAATGACGAAGTCTGAATAAAGACATATGGAATCGATACATAAAAAAATGCTTCTTACAACCCTGGGAAAATGTAACACCTGTGACGTCACTGTCGGTGGCACCAGTATGTGGCCTTTTATTCAGGATGGTGATGTGCTTTCGTTACGGCATAAGCCGTTTAAACCGCGGCTCGGTACTGTTGTCGGTTTTTTTAATGAAGATCAGCTTATTACGCACAGGATCATCTGGTATAAAAGAAAAGGCCCACACCGGTGGGAGGTATATGTTCATGGTGATGCAAGTCCTTTTTCCCTGGCGAAAATTGATTCTGAAGAAATTGTTGGAACAGTCGAGTATGTAAAAAGGCGGAATAAAATAATAAAAAGCTGGTTTACCTATCCGCTTCAAATAGGTATCATACCAATCGGATTTTTACTGCAATCTATAGTTGCATTAAAGATATATGCAAAGAGGAAAGAACAAAAAAGGAGAGTGAGGCAGGTAAAGTAATGTGTGGTATTGTCGGCATGGTTGGCGGCGGCAGCAGGGAACTGCTGCAGAAGATGTGTGATTGCATTAGGCACCGGGGGCCGGATAGCGAAGGTGTTTACAGCAAGGATGAGATACATTTTGGTATGAGACGTCTGGCAATTATTGACCTGTCCGGAGGCACACAGCCAATCTACAATGAAGATAGGACACTGGTCATTACCTTTAATGGAGAAATTTATAACTATCAGCCCCTGAAAAAAGACCTCGAAGAAAAGGGGCATACCTTTACAACAAATTCAGATACAGAAGTTATACTGCACCTCTATGAGGAAGAGGGCGAAAAGTGTCTTGAAAAATTAAACGGTATGTTTGGCCTTGCTATCTGGGATTTAAAGAAACGCGAATTGTTTCTGGCGCGGGACCGGCTGGGTATCAAACCGGTCTATATATTTGAGAAAGATGGATTTCTCGCGTGGGCCTCGGAGTTAAAGGCACTTACACTACTACCGCAGGTTTCAAAGGAATTGGATATTCAAGCACTGCAAACCTACCTGCACGTTCTCTATATTCCTGCACCGTATACAATTTATACCGGTTGTAAAAAATTGAGAGCAGGCTACTGGCTTAAATGGAAAGACGGCACGGTAACGCAACAACGATACTGGCAGCCTTCAGGTGCGGTACTATCTGATATATCGGTACAGGATGCTGTGGAAGCAGTGCGGGAAAAACTTACCCAGGCGGTTACGCGGAGATTGATAGCAGAGGTACCGCTTGGCGCCTTTTTAAGCGGCGGTCTTGATTCAGCATCCATTGTTGCTTTGATGAGCCGTGTGTCTGATAAGCCGGTCAAAACATTTACCATGGGATATGCAAAGGAATATGCATCCTATAATGAGTGGGACAAAGCGCGGCTGGTAGCGCAGACTTTCGGCACAGAACATCATGAATATGTTGTTGAACCTGATATCGTTGATCTGGTGCCGAAAATTGTCAATAGCTTTGACGAACCTTTTGCTGATTCATCGTCTATACCTACCTACCTCGTTAGTCGTGAGACTCGACAAGAGGTGACTGTCGCACTTTCCGGGATCGGAGGAGATGAGGCATTCGGCGGGTATCCCCGTTATCTTGGCGCGGCCATGTCCATGGGTTACCAGGCATTGCCGATGATTGTGAGAAAGATGTTTGCTTCTTTGTCTCACTGTATACCACAGCGCCCGACAGCTACCAATTATGGCGGAAGGATAAAACGATTTTTACAGGGAGGTGTAGCAGATCCCCTGTCGCGGTATTTACAGTGGATAAGTTATTGTGATGATGCGATGCAATCGGCACTGTTTCAAAATCCTTTACAGGGACAACCATATACGTTACACCGGCAGGCATGGCAGCAATCGCCGTATAAGGATTATCTGCGCAGGATCCAGTATCTGGATACGAGTACCTATATCAGTGATGATCTTCTCTGTATGGGAGACCGCATGTCAATGGCGCATTCCCTGGAACTCAGGGTACCGTTCTGTGACCATGAACTGGTTGACTTTTCTCTTTCTCTGCCGCCAGAATTGAAAATGCAGGGTAACACACTTAAATTCCTGTTGAAAAAAGCTATGAAAGGTATATTGCCTGAACAATTACTCCATGCCCGAAAACAGGGATTTATGGTTCCCCTTGCAAGCTGGCTTGCAAAAGATTTACAAAAGTACAGCCTGGATATCTTAGAACCGGATAAAATTGACAAACAGGGAATATTCAGAGGAGAAACAATTCGGAAGCTGGTAACACAGCAGGCCCGGGGCGAGTATCATCTTACCCATCTGGTGTGGGCCCTGCTAATCTTTCAGGTGTGGAACGAAAACAGTTAAGCCTTTTCGACAAACACTTTCCAGCCAAAATCACCGTCTGCTTCGATAGTATGTCTTTTCACTTTTTCAGATTTGTCAATCCACGCGTGTAGATCTTCTTTGTTGTAAAAATTACTTATTGGAGCAGATAGCCGGTCGAACCAGTCTGTCTGGCATGTTCTGAATGAATGTTTTGCATACTCTTTTATATGAGAAGGAGTAAGGGTATCAATGGGCGCAAAGCTTTTTATACATTTATATGGAGTGATAAGGAAAAAGTAATCGAGTATGCTACAGGTTGTTGCAAGAGCGTGAAGCAGGGAGTTCGGTAACTTTTTAGTAATAACACGAAAATATTCCAAAACGACTTTTCTGAGAGTCCTTTGATATACCCATACGAAGAGACATCCTCCGGGTTTTAATAGTTCAATTAAATGGTTAAAGCCCTTTTCAGGGTCAGGCAAATGCATTAAAACACCAAGGCTATAGATAAAATCAAAGGTGTTTATCGGGATGGGTATATGATAAATATCACATTGGATAATTATCAAGTTATCATTTGGATGATTGTGCGTATACGCCGCATCAACTGCATGCGAGATATCTACACCAACCATTTCCGCTCCCAGATCCAGTGCTGTTTTCAAATGTCGCCCCGCTCCGCATCCGGCATCCAGTCCCCGTTTACCTTTGAAAAAGTCTTTACCAATATTTTCGGGGAGCCACCGGAAAAAATTGTCGACATTATAATCATGAAACGTTGTCCATTCATACCCGAACTTTTTTATAGTTTCCAGTTTGACCGTTTCATCAATATCATCAATAAACCGGGGTATTCCTTCTTTTATCTGGATACCGTTATTGCATAAACATGATAGTATGCCCTCTTTTATTTCTCCATTTTCTTCAGAGACAATATTAGATAGTTTATAGGTAGAGTTACAGGTGTTGCAAAAAAGTAGATCGGTATATTTGGCATGCATTTCTGCTCCTTCCTGTCAATAGCGTTTCCTTACAAATCAATCAGGTTACTGTTAATTATTTACTAATTTTTTTCTAAATTGAGCGGTTACTATTGACTTGTGATATCATAACCTCACCCCCTGGCCCTATCAGAGAGGGGAGAATTATTGATAACCAAATGTGATTCATATAAACAAAATACCTGTTCGGTAAGATGGGATTTAAATTACTATTAGAATATAACCACCTTATTTTACCCCTGATAGGAGAGGGGCAGGGGGTGAGGTTATAAAAATTAAAATCCATGCTAACAATCGCTCAATTTAGGTCTTTATAACAATTCTCAACCTGTTCTGCAATGTGTTCCCATGAGAATTGCTGTGCAAAGTCTATACAGGTCTTTGAGTCTATTCTCTTATCCGGCTCCCGGTAAAATCCGAGAATTGTCTCGGCCATGTCGCCAGCCCCGCTTCCCGGGGTCAGCAGCCTTTCATCCAGTGCACGCAGTAATTCTACATTTGCGCCAACCGGTGTGGCCACAACGGGGGTGCCACAGGCAAGAGACTCTACCGTTATCAGCCCGAATCCTTCAAGCTTTTGGGTCGGCACAACAAAAAGGTCTGCAGCCTTATAATACAAAGGAAGTTTTTCATCGGGTACTTTTCCTATTAGTGATACACTCGATTGAAGATTACTTGTGACAATTTTATTCTCTAAATCGTGTTGTAACGGACCTCTGCCTGCTATTATAAGATGGATACCCGGAATGCCCTTCTGTAATAAGGTTATGGTTTCCAGCAATTCAAAGAGGCCGGTACGATGTCTTAAACTACGGACAGTAAATAACAGAAAAGGATACTCAGTAAACCCCAGCATTTTCTTTGCCTGATTTTTAGATTCTGTCGGGGAAAAATGATCAATGTCTATACCACCGGGAATTTTTATGCACCGTTCTTTCAAATGGTGGTATTGATCCACTTGCCCCATCGAATAGTTACTGAGGACAATGAATTTCCGGCAACGATTGACAACATATCGCTCAATGGCAAATCTGGTCCAATATCCCGGATTCAAACCAGGGTCTTCACCCTTCGCTTGATCCACCAGATATTCTGCGTGCCATGGGGAATAGTAATTGTAGAGCATGGGCTTGTTTCTCGGTGAACCCTGATACGTAAGGAAGCCGGAAAAGGGTTGATGAATATGACAAAGATCAAAATTTTCCCGTTTCCACAGAGCTTTAACCAGCGCCTTGCCCTGGAAAAAACACGAGAGGCCATTGAGCAATGAATTCTCTGGCGTTTTACCATAACGAAATACCTGTATGCCGTCTATAGTCTCCTTTGCAGGTAGATCCGGCCTGAACCGCCGTACTACCAATGAAATTCTGTTTCCCCTTTTGACCAGACATCTGGCAACTTCAAACAACCATCGACCGGCTCCGCCAAGGAAATCAGGTGCGAATTCCTCAGCGGCCATCAGTACATTAAAATTTTTTATTCTCATTTTTTTCCTTTACAACTGCTTAAGCATCATGAGCTCATATAGTTAATTATATTATATTGGAAAAAAATTTAAATAACAATCAGGTAATATTTTCTAAGGTACTTATCCCCCGCTTTGCGGGACTAAAGCCCCGTTAAACGGGATTAAAACAGTTTATCTGGGTTAGGTAATAAAAATCAGATGTTTTTTCCCGGATTAATTCGCATACATGGTATTCAACACAATTTTAATCTACAATATAGTCGATACTGTCAGTAATTAATGTAAAAAAACAGTAGAAAGCGGCTTTTGGCATATTTTTTGCAAACTTTAGAGTGGGAAATTATATCCCATCATAATATAATTATGGATACTAAGGTAATTATCATAACTTACCGATACGTAAGTATATAGGACAATGTGGTAATAAAGTAATTAAACTGAATAGCTACTGGTAAATAATCATGAAAAAAGTAATTGACTGTAGAGGTGTTTTGCTTTTTGTCCTACTTGTTGTAATTGTATTTACAAGCTGTGCAAAACGGCAGACACAACCGGCGCCAACGAGCGACAAGGTAGAAGTTGACAAGGAAGAATTTCTCCAGTATCTTGACAAAGATTTAAAACCGCAGGGAGAGGAAGCTGATAAAGCCCTTTTCCAAACGGAGACTATCATGCCGGGAGATCGTATCTCATTATACATTTATGAGAAACTGCCGGTGAGTCAGGAAAAACGGGAGGAAATAAAGCGTGTGGATGAAGAGGGTAATATTTTTATTCTGCCGATTGGCGAAATGAAACTTTCCGGACTGCGTATTTCAGAAGCCGAACAATTGATAGAAGACAAGTTTTCCGATTTTGTTGTTTCGCCCCACTGTGAAGTACAAATTATTGAAAAACTGTATGAACCACGCATTTATGTTTTCGGTGAAGTAGAAAAATCCGGTTCAGCTGCATTCAAGCGGGGTGACAGGCTGCTTGATGCAATTTCCTCTGCACAGGGATGCAAAGATAATGCCTATAAACGATCAATCAAAGTAGTGCGTTTTGAAAATAATAAAATCAGTATTTATACCATAAATCTCAAAGAGATCCTGGAAGGCGGGAATCTGTATAAGAATATTCCATTGCGGGATCGGGATGTTGTTTTTGTTCCGCGGAGATTCCTCACAGGATTTAAGGAAGTCTTCGGGGCACTCGCACAGGTAATGCCATGGTATGTACTCGTACGGACGATAATTCCGTAACCCAGATAAACTAAAAGTAATTGAACTGAAAAACCGGTAACAAAAAGGAAAATATCTGTGGAACAGTATGAATTTTATATCACCGATTTTCAGAGAATTCTCAGGAAGCGGTATAAGATTGTTATTATTACCGTTATTCTTTCTCTTGGCTTCAGTATATTTTTTGTGCGCATTAAACCACCGCTCTATGAAACCACTGCCACAGTAAAAGTTGACCGAAACAGTATAATGGGCCTGGGAATGGAATCAATGATTTATGGGGTATGGGATAATATTGAAACCGAAACTATAGTAATCACCAGTTTCCCTGTGCTGCTACGCGCCGCAAAGCGGTTAAACCTTATTGCGGACAGTATCCCTAATGATACCTATCCTACAGATAATGAAATATTAACCACCTTACAAACACTTCGATCGAAGGTTACAACATCGTTGTCAGGTAATACCAATATCATTAAAATAGCAACCAAGTCGAATGATCCGAAAAATGCTTCAGAAACAGCAAATGCGGTGGCGCTCTCCTACCGGAATTTTTGCAGGGACGGGAAAAAGATGCATGCAACGAAAACAAAGCAGTTTGTGGAGGAGCAGTTCGAACGATGCAAACGTAACTTAAGCGAAGCAGAGCATGCAGTACGTTCATTTGAAGAGCAGCAGGAGATACCGTCAATAAATGATAATGCAAGAATAGTCATACAAAAGGAGTTGAAAATCCAGGAAGAACTTAAAAGGATTGACGAAGCCAACACCGTAATCGTGATGCAGGAAAAAAACCTTCGTGAATTTAATGATGTGAAGGATATGGTCAAAAGTTTTGCAAGAGTGAATCAGGACCGGATAACCGACAGTGTGGAATCCGATACCGCTTCTGCAATGCGAATGGGATGGGTTTCAGAGTTTACCGATAGAGATCCGGGGTTGCAGCAGTTGAACAGAAGACTTCTTTCATTACAGATACAACTTGCCGACCAGGTCAGTTTCTATAAAAAAGATCATCCGGCAAACCGGGAGATCGAAAGAAGAATTAAAGAAACCACCAATCAAATTCTCGGTGAATACGAGAAAAAACGTAACATTCTTGATGATAAAAAGAAAAAACTTATTGCTGAACGCAAGGATGTCGAGCGTGAACTGAGGAGAATTCCAGGCAACCAGATGCAGTATGCCCGTTTGATGAGAGACAGGGAGGTGAATGAAGAGGTGTATACGCTCCTGTCAAAGAAACATCAGGAGGCAATGATAACCGAGGCGGGTATTGTTGATGATGTTACGATCATGTCTCTTGCAACAACGCCTTCGGCACCGGTAAATAAAAGTATGGCCAGGGTCGCTGCTATAGGCATTCTTTTTGGTCTGATCCTTGGCCTTATTTTCGGTATTCTCAGGGAAGTGCTGGATACCTCTATTGGAACGATTGAGGAGGTCGAGCGGACCATTAAACTGCCGGTACTTGCGGTGATCCCTCATATCCTCCATGAGAGCCCAAAGGGGAAAAATGGTAAAAGATTTGGATCAAGGAAGGAAACACAATCCCTTATAAAGCCCAGTTCTCTTTTAGTAACCCAATTGCTTCCTAAAGACCCTTCTTCCGAGGCATTCCGTATACTGCGGACCAACATGGAATATCTCTTTCATGACAAGCCCGTAAAAACAATTCTTATAACATCTGCAACAATGCAGGAGGGAAAGAGTACGGTTATTTCGAACCTTGCCATCGCCCTGGCACAGGAAGGTAAAAAAGTCCTTCTGGTTGGATGTAACCTGCGTCGCCCGTCAATGTTTCGATTGTTCGGACTCGATAGAGGACCGGGGACGGCCGATATTCTTATTGAAAAGGTAAAATGGCAGGACTGTATCAGATCGGTCACAGACCTGGTTCTTGGAGGGATGTCAATGGATGAAATTCTTAATGTCCCCGGCCTAGAGAATCTGAATTTTATTACCTACGGACAGAAGCCGCCCAACCCGGTTGAACTGATTTCCTCGGACAAGATGACTCATCTGTTGGATGAGCTTAAAAGTCAGTATGATATTGTTCTGGTTGACGCACCGCCACTCTTACCGGTGGCCGATTCAATCGTCCTGTCAAAAAAAGTTGACGGCGTGTTCCTTGTCTATAAAGTCGGTAAAGTTCCTAGAAATTCTTTGCGACTGGCTAAGGAACGGCTTGAAGCGGTATCGTCAAATGTTATGGGTGTTGTATTAAATGATATCAAACCTGAAACAAGTGGTTTCCCGCATGCATCGATTTATTATCAATATCATGAAAAAAAGGACCTCGAGAAAAAAAAGAAACCTGTGCATGCCTGATTTTTCTCACATGCTGGTACTATGACACACTATTCTTTACAAGATAATAAGAAAGCTATTCTGCTCCTTCTCTTCCCTGTTTTCCTTCTTGCCGGAGTTGTACTGTTATATCAGATTGTCGTCCAGGAAAAAAGCATTATATTATTTTGTATATTAGCTGTTCTCTTTTTTATCATCTGTTTTTCAAGTATACGGATTTCGCTTATTCTGCTTATTTTTTCAATGCTTCTTTCCCCGGAAATAGCAGTTGCGCAAACTACGGCACGGGATGTCACCATCCGTTTTGATGATCTGCTCCTTTCTATTATGACAATCAGTTGGCTCGCACGGATGGCAATATTTTCAGATCTGGGAATTATTCTTAAGAATCCTATTAATAGACCTGTTATTCTATTTTCTTCCCTCGCGATAAGCTCAACAATATTGGGGACTATGTATGGGTCTGTGAGCCCCTTAGCAGGAACTTTCTTTGTGCTTAAGATGATTGAGTACTTTTTCCTTTTTTTTATTGTGGTTAATTATGTGCATAAAGAGGAAGAGATACATCAGTTGCTGAGTTCGCTGTTGATTGTTTTTGGTATTATCTGCTTGTATGGTATATTCCAGGTTATTACCGGTGGAGATATCAGCGCTCCGTTTGAAGGGGAGCATGCGGAAAGGAATACTCTGGGGGGCTATCTGGTGTTAATGGCATCGGTTGCAGGCGGTGTTATGCTTTATACGGAATCGAAACTTGAAAAAGTTCTGATAGCATCATTTCTTCCACTGTTTTTTATTGTTCTGCTTTTTTCGATTTCCAGAAGCGGCTGGGTTTCCGGAATTACTGCTTTAATAGTACTCTTCGTTTGTACAAAGGAGAAAGGAATCTTTTTTCTCATTATTCTTGTAGTCTTGCTGATATTTCCATTTGTCATGCCGGAAGTGGTACAAGATCGATTCGATTTTACCTTTTTCCAGAAATCCCAGTATAGCAGCCAGATTAGAATAGGTCCGATTTTATTAGACACCTCGACATCGGCAAGGATTTTCTCCTATAAGTTAGTACTCAATCGTTTCTTAAAACATCCGTTCCTGGGATATGGCATAACCGGATTTGGATTTATTGACGGGCAGTTTTTCAGGGTATTAATAGAAATGGGTATTATTGGTCTTACCTCTTTTCTATGGGTTCTGACCGGTGTACATGGAATAATACGAAGGGGTATGAAAACTGTCGGCTCACCAAGGCTTCGTGGTATGGCTGTCGGTTTTTATGCCGGTTTCTGGGCGATGATGATTCATGCTATGACGGCAAACACTTTTATTATTGTCCGTATTGCCGAGCCATTCTGGTGTTTAACAGGGCTTATTGTTGCCTATTCATATACGATGGCAAAAAGTAATTTAGTAGAGGAAGCGGAAGTAGAAATATCAGCAGAACAAGAGGAAAAAATCCAAAAAGGAGATAGGTGATGACGGTAAAGAAAAAATTAGTAGTGAAAACAGGTATGTGTAATGGTATAGATTCTATCGGTATTGTAGGCCCGTTTGATTCGGTTGACGCGCAGATTGATGAGATTGCTGATACTATCATTAATCAGGGAAAAAAGAATATTGTCTTCGATTTCAGTGAAACAACCTATCTTACCAGCTCAGGTATAGCAGTGATCATTAAAGTCCTTAAGAAATGCCAGAAGGCGCAGGGTGCATTATATATTGCTAATATTACGCAGGATATGTATGATCTGCTAAATTGTTCTTCGTTGAATAATTTTCTTCAGTATATTTGAAGATTTAGTAAAATTCAACTATTTAATTTAAACCCAACATTTTGTTAGGACTATAGCCTTCAGCTCTGCTGCACAAAAATATGCTATTCAACTTCTCATATATCTTTCATCCCTTTTTGAACTTTAATTTACTCCAAACTCACAAACTTGCAAACTTATTCGTATGGCTTACCTGCAATCATTTAGTATTTTCTTTCCAGCATAAAACACAAAAAGTAATTTATAAGTAGACATTCCATACACTTCTAATAAACCTTTTGGGCTATACCGGAAAAGTACTGAATGATTAGAAGCAATCTCATTGTTAAAAAGGGCATGTTTAATGGCATAGATTCAATCGGTGTTGTTGGCCCGTTTGATCAGATGGACGGCCAGATTGAGATTCTCACTGATGAAATACTAAAGCAAGGTAAAAAGGATATCGTATTTGATTTTAAGGAGACAATTTATATCACCAGTTCCGGTGTGGCTATGCTTGTTAAAGTTCTGAAAAAAGTGCACTGGGCAAAGGGAGCGTTATACATTTCCAATATTACTCAGGATATGTGGGCACTCCTTGCGAATTCCGCGTTGGATAGATTTTTAAAAGTTATTTAATATCTGTTCAAAATTGACTGTTTGGGAACCTTGCGCCCCCTAAATCCCCCGGAGGGGGACTTGTAAGGTGTTGATTTTATTATAACATTATTTCAACACAAGTCCCCCTCCGGAGGATTTTGGGGGCGCAGATGTCAATTCTGAACAGATACTATTTAGATGATATCTCCCGGTTTTTTCACGTTTTATAATCCAAAGAAATAATAGTTTCGACCGTCACAACGCTTTAGCAGCTATTTCCCGGCAGTATAGGTGTCTATAAGAAGATTATAGAGCGAGTGCGCATACATTGCACTGGTAAATTGTGCAGCCCGTTCCAGCCCCCGTTTTGAAATTGTTGAAGCCAACTCCGGTGATGTAAGTACTGACAGGATTTTCTCAGCGATCTGCCGATGATCGCGCGGATCAACAACTATACCGGCATCCCCGACAATTTCTTTAAGCGATGTTTCAACCGATGATACCACCGGTGTACCGCATGCCATAGCTTCCAACGGTGGATAGCCGAATCCTTCATATAACGATAGCATAACAAAGACCTTCGCTGACGAGTAAAGAACGACTTGATCTTTGATGGGGATCTTTCCGGTAACGATGATATTATTTCTGGCAGTGGATGACTGTATGCACCTTTCAATTTTATTGGCAGATATTATCGGTGCTCCCGCAAGTACGAGTGTAATATCTGGTACAGTTTCTACAACACTTTCAAAGGCTTTTATTAACACGTCGACATTCTTATGCGGCTTAAAATTACCGGTATACAGTATGAAATCTGAATTGATACCGTATCTTTGCTTAACTGCTTTTACCAAGTCAGGGGCACGAACCGGTTTGTAGATATCATCCAGTCCAAGGTAGATCACTTTTATCTTGTCAGGTTTAACGCCATAAAACCGTATGATTTCAGTCTTTGAATACTCTGAACAGGTAAATATGACGTCTGCTCTGTGTGCCATGAGCCTGCCGAATGTTTTCAAATAGAGGAGTGCCAATGGGCTTAAATCCTTTTTATAGTATTCGCAGTATACATACATTAAATCAAACAGCGCACTGACACAAATACCGGGGCAGAAGACCGGGATCTTATAATAGGGAGAATAGAAGATATCTATAGTGTTATTTTTAATTAAACTGCGTAGAACAAATTGATCCCATAACCATGTATGTTCCTCTTTTTTTACACAGTTGCTGATGCGTGAAGAGAAACGGACACACTCTGCGGGAACCGGTTTGCTTGAAAAAAGAATGCAGGTGTTGTCATCATGCTGGTCTGCAAAATAATCAAGAAATACTGCAAGTGCACGGCCCATACCCGTTGTTATACCATCCTGAATCTCCCGTGCGTCAATTCCTATAATCATGGCGACTATTCCTGCTGAAGCAGTTTGTCGAACGTATTAGACATGTTCACTATGTTATTTCTCTTTACAATTTCAGTATATATGTGTACTATTTATATACTACTATGATACAGATAATACGACTATAAAAAATATAGTGATTACACTTAAATAATAGTAACAATAATTTTAATCAGTATATCGATAATGGAAAACACAAAACAGGTTTTAATTGCTGAGAACGATAAAACAATTCGCACGGCATTAACCATGGTGCTGCAGGAGATCGGGTTGAAAGTATTTGCAGTGGATAATGGTGTTAGTGCGATGGGAAATATTCGGACCAGAGAGATTAATTTGGTTATAACCAACCTGCTCCTTCCGCAGCTCAATGGTGTCGATCTTATAAAAAACACACAGACTACTCATCCCCATACGGAGATTGTTGTTCTTTCGGATGTCGTTAATGATGCGGTATATGAACTCATGCGAAAACTTGGTGTATTCCGCCTGTTTCAGATTCCGTTTAAGATTGACGATATTAAAGATGCAGTCCTCCGGGGCCTTGCGAGTAACCGGGAAGAACGTCTTACTACCCAAATTCCGTTACTGCATGAATTCATGCAGGACTTTATACGGATAGTCGTGGCACATCCGGATATTGATGTGTTTGAAAAGATATTGGGAATCGGATTAGCAGCAGGATGGACGGTTGATCATGCTCAAAATGCCGAAGAGTTTACGAAGTTACTTACCATTGGTTTCTATGACATACTTGTTTCTTCGGAATCGTTTAGTAAAGCATTAAACCGGAATGATCTTCACACGCTGACCCAAAGCTCATGCAAACCGGTACTCTTTATCCTTTCAGATGTACCGAACTCATCAAAGGTCAGGAATGTTGCCTTTGCTTCATCTGTTTTATATCTGCCTGAGGGATTTGAAAAAAATACTTTTATAAAAGTGTTGCAGGAGGCTCTCCCGGAGTATCTTGATAAGAAGGAGAAATATTCCCTGGAACAGGAGTTGAAGCAGTGCAGAAAGGTGACCCCGGGATCCTTTGTGTTCTGTTTGAAGAGACGCTTGAGGAAAGCGATGGGGCCTGTATTTATTCTCTACTGTATTATGATACTTCTTGCGGGGCTTGCAGGATTCTGGATCAGTACCATGATGGGAAGAGGGTATAAAGAAAAAGAAGAGACACAGCAGAGTGATATGCTTCATAAGATGGAGCAGTATCAGGAAATGCAGAAGTTGTATGAACAGCGGGGAAAATAGGGATATAGTATCCTACATTTAGCAGTTCACCGCAGAGATCACAGAGAAGAAATAATTTTAAATTTAAGATTTTTCTCTGCGTGCTTTGCGGTGAATTTTAGTTGAGTTTTTAGGATTATTCAATAGGACACAATGTTATAGCATCAACCGGGAACCCTTTAACCCGGAACCTGTGAACGGTTACGTTTTATCTTATGAGTTTATCAGGTCATCCATCGTGGGAAATATTTCAATCACGCTATCAAGGTCCAGTACATTGAATGTAGACAATATATCTTCATTTGGTTGAACTAATACCAGTTTCCCCTCTTTATCTTTAATCAATTCAAAACATTGCATGATAACCCTGATAGCATTTGAGAAGAGGTATGATTTATCTGAAAAGGAGAAGGCAATCCGGGTCTCGTTTTGCTGGAGCGCCTGTTCCACTACAGTGACGAGTTCTCCTATGTCGGTATAGATTCCAATGTGATCTTTAACCGAAATTATGCGATAGCCGTTTTGATAGGATGAATCAATATTCATAGGTTCCCCGTCGTTAATTACACCTTGCTATATATTCCCGGATTCTTTTTAACAAAATAGTAACTTTAATTTTAATAATCAAATCTATAGTGTTTATTTTTAAAATGGAGAGGGGAACTTACCAACTATAGAAATCTTATAGGTAAGGCCCAAGCGGGACGAGGCAATAGGCATTGCATAGTCAACACCAAACCACGAATAACGCATTCCCAGTCCAACCGAGAAATCAAAATCCCGATAATCCCGTTCTGCTATATCAAGGCCTGTTGCCATGCCGCCGCGGATCATAACAATACCAAATAGTTTGTAGAAAAATTCAATATAATATAATCTGATGATTAAAAAGGTGTACCGGAAACCGTTACTGTACTTCAATTACAAGTTAAAGGCATGATGGAATTTTCATTAACCTTCTGCATTCAGAAGATCTTCTTTTAAAGGAAAGACCTTAATCACACTGTCAAGACCCAGCATCTTCATCAATGATTGAATGTCTTCGTTCGGTTGAATTATTGCAAGGGAGCCGCCCTCTTTCTGTATCAAATCAAAACAGGACATGATTGACCTGATTGAATCAGAAAAGAGAAATGACTCTTTAGTAAAGGAAAAAGCTATATGAGGCTCGTGCTGCTGAAGAGCACCTTTTACGACGTCTATAAGCTCATCAAGATTAGTGTCGGCTATTATTCGATCTTTAATCTCAAAAATACGAAAACCGTTTTGAAATGAGGAATCAATATTCATAACATTTTTAATTAATCTATTAGTGACAGGTGATAGTATAAAATCCTATTCTATTTCATCCAGGGAAGGAAACACTTTAATAATCTTATCCAGATCCAGCACATTGAATGTAGACAATATATCGTCATTTGGTCGCACCAACCCCAGTGTACCCTCGTTATCTTTTATCAATTCAAAACATTGCATGATTACCCTGATGGAATTTGAAAAAAGGTATGATTTGTCGGTAAAGGAGAAGGCAATCCAGGTTTCATTTTGCTGGAGTGCCTGTTCCACTATAGTGACGAGTTCTCCTATGTCAGTATACACGCCAATGTGATCTTTAACCGAGATTACACGATACCCGTTATGATAGGATGAATCAATATTCATAGGTCCCCAATCGTTATTTTCCTCTCTATATTCGTCCCTGGATACTTTTTAACAAAATAGTACCTTGAATTGAAATAATCAAATGTACGAGATTTAAAAAGGCGAAGGGAACTTGCCAATTACCGAGATTTTATGGGTAAGTCCCAGGCGGGCGGAGTTAATAGGCATTGCATAATCAACACCGAACCACGAGTAACGCATTCCCAGTCCAACCGAGAAATCAAAATCGCGGTAATCCCGTTCTGCTATATCGAGGCTTGTAGCCATCCCAGCGCGGATCGAAAGAATACCAAACAGTTTGTATTGTAGCCCGAGTGAGACATCTATCGGCTGCCGCAGGGTTTTTGCTACGTCAAGCTCTGCTATCAATGTCGTATCAAGGAATCTGCCGGCTATACCGAGTTGTGCTGTGGGCAGTACCTGATCCCGATGGTCTGTTGTCCACCAGAGGTATGATCCGATGTTCCGGCCGCTTATGCCGATACATAACTGCTCTATCGGCCAGTACGTTGCACCGATATCAAATCCACATCCGTGACCCTGTTCACCTGCCATCTGTTCATGAATGTACCGTGCGGTGATACCCAGCGAAACAGGCCATTGCAACCGGCCGGCTACACTGAGGGCTACTGTATTAGCACTATAGTCAAAATCCTCGGTTGGATTTCCCAGGCTGTCACGGCCTTCAATGTCCCCGACGCCGTATTTCATAAGGGAAAGGCCGGATATAACAAAATCACCAAGCGGCATTGCAGCATCGACTCCCTGATGTTTTCTATCCCATGTCATGAATGAATAGGTTGCGATAACCGGAACAATATCAACGACTGCATCGAGAATTGCCGGATTATATTGAATACCCGCAAATTCCTCCTGCCACGCGGCAGTTGCACCGGCAAGAGCCGCACTGTGCGCATGGCGCGGCAGCTTGAGGTATTCCGCTGCACCGCGAGCATAGCCGGAGGATGCGAAATCTGATTCCCCGGCCTGGAGTGCTGTGATTGTTAGGAATAGAAGGAGTATGTGGTTTAGTTGTTTCATTTTTATCAATCCTGTTTGCGCCCCCTAAATCCCCCGAAGGGGGACTTTTAGGGAATTGGTTTTATAATAATCCTTTTCCATTTAAGTCCCCCTTCGGGGGATTTAGGGGGCGTAAGATAGTGGTGCTCACCGCAACACCGCAATCTTCAGCACTTTCTTATCATCTCCGCCATCATCGTATGTAACCTTAACCAGCGCAAAGTACACACCGTTAGCGACATCTTTTATGTTCCAGTCATATATATATTTTTCTTCCGCGTTCAGCTTTTTCGAGAACCGGAGGACCGGTTTTTCAGAAGCATTGTATATAGTTACCTTTACCGTAGCACTTTTGGTGACATACAGTTGAATGTGGGAGACCTTGCCCCGCGCAGGGTTGGGATAGCAATAGGTGCTCTTTTTAAAGCTTACCGGCTCAGGTCCTCCCGGAACATACGTTACAATAGAGCCGTTATACGTTGCGAAATAGAGACGGCCGTTTGATGCCGTCGGTGATGAAAAGATATCACTGTCCAGGCTGTCTTCCCAGACCTTGGTACCTTTTATTGTATGAAATCCATATACTTTTCCTTCACCCCAGCCGAAGAACACTACCGTGTCAACAACCAGCGGGCTTGAGCAGAAGCCAAGCTTCGCGTAATTGCGCAGCTCACTGAAATACCACTGTTCAGCACCGGTTTTTTTGTTAAAAGCCGTTATGGTAAATCGTGGTTTAGGATCACCATACTCTTTATGAATCACAAATACATTCGAATCCCCAATTGCCGGTGATGATGTTGCATTACCGCCAAGAGGTACAAATATCTGCGTGTTTTCTCTTGTTAACGGCGCAAGCTGATCGAGTACTGCATTATCCATACGGTAATATTTCCTGAATCCCCGCAGCATCTTTCTGCGGACTTTTGGACTGTGCACAATAAACTGCCGGAAGATATTTCTATCAACAGCAGTGGCTGCAGATTCTATACTGCTTATATTCTTCCATAACAGTGAACCGTTGGTCAGTGAGAGCGCATAGATATTCTTATCATACCCGCCGGGCGAGAAGTAGGTAATGCTACCGGAAATGGCGGGAGATGATAGATACACGCCGCCCTGAGTCTGGTAACTCCATATCGGTGTGCCGGTGTGGGCATCCAGAGCAACAAGATTGCCGCTGTTTTCACCATAACAGAGAATAGAATCAGAAAATGCAGCGGATGAATAGACCGGCTGGCTGTTGGATTTAAACCAGACATACCGGTTGGTATTTAAATTATAAATGTCAATCTGCCTGTTTCTTCCGCCTCTGCCAAACGCGACAAGGCTGTCGTAAATCAACGGTGATGAGCACTGGGTGTTGTTATTTACAATTACTGCTAACGAGTCACCTGTTACGGAATTCAGAATATAGAGGTTGCCGTCACGGGAGCCGGTATAGAGTGTCCCCGCACAATAGGCTGGCGTCGCGTCAATCCAGCCCCGGGTTTTCCTGGACCAGATAAGTGTACCATTATAGAAAGCGTATATCGTGCTGTCCCGTGCACCGATATACAGGGTGTCATTTACTACTATGGGTGAAGAGGTTGCCGGACCCTTAATAGTGGTTGTAGTGAGTTTTTTTAATGGCAATGAAAGTGAAGATGCAGCGCGCCCGGTGCGTGCATTATCCTCGCGGAAGGTATGCCCGTATGGGACACCCAGGCTCAGGAGCACTATCAGGATGGGTGTGTTTTTAAGGAACAGGGTATGCATACACCTTTCCTTCATTTGAGGTAAAAACAACAACACCGTTGGCAACATCTACTGTAGGTGAATTTGGTATTGTCCCGCCGGCTGTTTTCGGCCAACCCGTTTTGGCGGCCATTGTTGCAACGTCAACTGCATATACTTCGCCATCATCATCACCAAAGAATGCGGTGCCGGCGGATGTTACGACAGGCATGGAATTGATGGTATTTGCAGGAGTAGAATATGTTCCGGCGACGGACCCGTCGCTGGAGTTCATTTTTTTCAGATTGGTCCCGGCACCGACATAGATATAAACGCCCTGCCTGAATGCTGCACTGGTTGTCGTAGCAAGTAAATCATCAGAGGTCCAGGCGGTACCCATAGTTGACAAATTCACTGCATAGACATAATTATCATTTGATGCAACGTACATTATGTCAGACCATGCGTTAAGTGATATATTCGCATTAGGTGCATGGGCATTACTGCTCTGGTACGTATTATCAACAGCATACTTTTCTACATTGCCGGTCACGGGAAAATAGACATAAGAGGCCTCTACAATTGCAGAGGAAGTGGCAATCGGTGAATTGCTTTCAATAGTCCATGCGATACCACCATCACTGGTTGATACTTTATAGGAATCGCCATTGAAAGTCAGGTACAGATAATCCCCGTCAGTTGACAGGATAGGATCAGACATATCAGTTGCTGTTCCCCAATCCACATAGTCGAATTTTGATTCGGCTGAAGAGCCATTATCCCAGACTGCGCCGATTTGAGCTTTGTGATTGGTGTAGTATATGGCATATTTCCCCTGAGCAGAGTGATAGTAAAGACAAAGATTCGTTACAAAACCGCCTTGTGCTCCACTGGCATCGTATGACCATTTTTCCGTGCCGTTGTCAATATCATAACTGTAAATAGTTTGCTGGGCGCCCACGTATACAACTCCGTCGCCGATAACCGGTGATGTACAGGGACTGATTACACCGGAGATCCATAACGCACTACCGGTGGTAAATGAATAATCAGAAGAGACGGTTCCGGTGTTGCCGTAACTGTCACGTGCATTTACCCGCCAGGAGTATGTGCTGCCGGCCGCAAGTTCCGACGTCTGCCAGGTGGCTCCGCTCTGCCAGCCGCTGTTTGCAATGGCTGTGACAAACGGGTCGGCATCGTCTAATTCAATATAGTATTCTATTGTGGATATATCGCTTGCAGTGCTGCTGGTCAGCACGGGCTGAATGGAGGTGTTGGTTGCCGCATCTGACGGGGAACTGCAGCCGTAGCCGGTCGGGTCCGCATTGTCAAGAACAAATGCCGTGGAGGTCGTTGCGTTGCCGGTATTAGCCGAGGCATCTTTTGGCGTGATACGGATATAGAACGTTGCATCTTCAGTGGTTGAGACGTCAGTCTCATTACTGCCGTTCTGGCTGTCCCATACAAAGGTGACATTGCTCTGATTGGTACTGATAGTGTGAATCTGCCTGGTGGCAGTTCCTCCACTGACACCGGTATTATCGATTGTTCCGACAGAGGCGCTGCTGATATACGCCTGGTAGTATGTAGAATTGTCAGCCGAGTATTCTATAAGAAGTTCACAATTCTCAGGTGCCTGAGGATCGCTGAGGTCATACTGAACCGTCACAAGGCCGGTGCCGTTGGTAGCATGGGTGACATTGTCAATAACAACGCTGGGCTTAACATTCGAAACGGTAAAATTATAGATTGAGGAATAGGCGGTTTCATTGCCATAGAAATCTTTAACTTTAACACGCCAGTAGTACGTCTGACTTACACTCAGGCCGGTTGCAACCCAGTCGGGATCGGCGCTCTGCCAGCCGCTGTTTGCAATGGGGCTGCTGCAATCCGAATCAGTATCGATTTCCAGGTAGTAAGAAATTGTGCTGGCATCGCTGGCTGTCGCTGAAGTAAGCGTTACATCAGGGCCGCCCGGGGAAGAGCCGATAGTCGGTGTACTGCAGGCCCAACCGGTAGGGTCCTTGGTATCGATAACAAAATTGTTCGATGAAAATTTTAATGTGTCGGTAAGCGGGATTGCGTTTACCGCAATAATCTGCATGTTATAATTTGAGACTTCCGTTGGAGTGGCAAGCTGGGTTGCGGCGTCCCAGATAAGCTGGCGGTTTGTTCCCGGATTGTCAGCATTAACCGATCCTTCACCGGTAAGAGTGGCATCGGTACATGCAACAAAGGCGGAACCGTTCCAGTACTCTGCCTTTATCGTTACGTCCGAATAGTCATCGTCAGAGATCCGGTAATTCATCTCAACGTCCCCGGACCCGTCTGTCCGCTGAAAGCAGGTGGCGCTGGTAAAGGATTCGGCCGTATTGGTATCAACCAGTGTTGGCGGACCCGTATAGGTTACAATAACCTCCAGATGATCCACATCGATCTGGCTCCAATCCACTCCACCGGAAGCAACCGCTTTACAGCCACATCGAACATCATCAATATCAGTCCACGTCCATGCACCTCCGCCTGGTTTTTCTGTAAAGTCAGCTGAATAATAGGCGTATGAGGTGTTTAATTCATGAACTGTGCCATCCAGGAGAGGGTCATAAATCAATTCTATTCTAACCTGAATGCCTTCGCTGGTTCCGGAAAGATTAATATCGGCCTTCGCATATAAGCGGACAGTAATCTTGGCGATGGTTCCAACGCCGCCTACATGGTTTTCAATCGGCACATCGAGTAGATCACTTTTTGTTGTTGTATAGGCAGCAGTACCGCCTGTTTCAGAACAATCAGTACCGACATCGGTGCCGCCGGTGTTAAAGTCGTTATCCGGACCTTCTCCGGTTCCCGCATCCAGGGTCATTGTAGATGCAAAGGGAGATAATACGGCAAGTAAAGAGATGAGAGTGATTGTAATAACGAATTTTTTCATATTCATTAATTAATATATTGTGTTACGATGTTGACGGCAGCCTGAAGCAGGCATGCTGCTTATGCGGTCCAGTACGGCATTTTCCGCAGGCTAGTGCACGGCGTTCGAATATCTCCTCAGATTCGACATCAGGAGGAGAGTAGACCGGTTTTTTAACGGGTTTTTCGTTTTTTTTCATAAATAGTCTTACGTAACGTTAATGAAATGAAGTAGTTACAAGAAATATATATAGTGCTATATATCTATAATACTTAATTATATACCCATTTGCGGGGATTGTCTAGTAAAAACAAAAAGTCATTGGTATAGAATTTTATTAGTAAAAGAGTATTTATTTGGAGGAGGAAGCCGCAAGCGCATCTGCCACTGGCAGATGTGCTCCCTAAGCGGAGCTAAGTCTCGTTTCGAATAAAAGACTGTAACATTCCACCTGTTTTCATTATTCATTCAACCAGTCGGAATTAACAGCCGTTAATTCGTTACTCAACTGGATCTCCGCTTACCCCCTCGCAATTTATATGTCTGGTCGTTTGGCCAGACACAAACCTGTAGTGGCTCAACATGTTGAACCCTGATAAAAGCGTTACAACAGAATAAAGTGGTTGAAAAAAGAGAGTGGTGGCATATAATGAATAAAAGGGGTATAATTAAAAGAAAATTAAAATTAAAAAATGTCTCATGCGTTATGAACTTTTTTTTGTTATATTATTATCATGTAATAGATGGATGAAAAAGGGTATTAATTTACCAATAATTTGTCCACATTTATTCATGAAATGGAGTTTGAGATGAATATTTTAAAGATTTTCTTTTTAGGGCTTTTTATTTCTGCAAATCTCTTTGCACAAACAACAACACTCACTCTTCAGAATGGCAACAGTGGTTACAATGGCTGTTCTGATGCTCATATTTGGGATGGATATCACAATTCCTCACTAAATAGTGAAAACTATGGTGACGAGGAAGATTTAATAGAGTTCTTTGGTAATGACGGTAGTTACCTCAATCCGGGATCCCGCTGATGTGAATCTGAGGCCCGGGTGGTCATTAAATTCGATCTTTCAGACATTCCTGAAGACGCTATTCTTGAAGGAGCTGTTTTAAGTCTGTATGTATATAAGGGATATGATTCATGGGACAACGGCCTTAAAACCCTTCATGAAATAACTAGTAGTTGGGATGAAAGCAGTGTGACATGGAATTCTAAACCAAGTAATAATTCTTCGAAAATTGCAGAATGCAACAGCAGTTCCATAAATGTATGGGAAGACTACGATGTAACTGGTGAAGTCAAGGATATTGTTGAAAACAGCAAAGATAATTACGGTTTTATGCTAATATACGGTGATTATTACACGGGAGCCCATTTCCGTTCATCAGAATATTCATCCACAGAGTACAGGCCAAAACTTACAGTAACTTATCTCGGAGATGAAGCCTTTCTTGAAATTAAATCACCCAATGGCGGTGAAGAGATCGAACAGAACAGTACTTGTATTATTGAATGGGCTGATAATATTGATGGTGATGTAAAAATTGAACTTTATCAGAACGGTAATTTCATAGAAACTATTGCTGATGCAATTGAAAGTAATGGCTCATACGATTGGCTGGTACCAATTGGTGTAACACCGGGAGACGGTTATTCGATAAAAATCATTAGTGTAGATAGCACTGGCCTTGTAGATGAAAGTTCTCAACCGTTTAGTATTTTGAGTGAAGTTTTTATTTCTGAATTCCCCTATATACAGAATTTTGATAACATGGATACTGTCAACAGCAGAGACCTTTCTGAGAATTGGAAACAACTTACTAATGATGACATTAATTGGAAAGTCCACACTGGCCCGACGCCATCCAAAGTGGGTAGTGATCCTGATAAAACCGGCCCGGACGCTGATCATACCTCAGGTAATGGCAATTATGTTTATATAGAGGCATCTGATCCAAATAATCCCGAAAAGAAAGCCACTATTATTACACCAAAGTTTAAAATAAGCGGGCTGGTCAATCCTGAATTTGTAATATGGGCGCATATGTTCAGTGCAGATAATCAAATGGGAGATCTGTACGTTGACATAAATGTTGATGGTACTTTGTACAATGATGTGATTCATCTCACCGATGATCATGGTGATGACTGGTTTGAAGTAAAACAGTCTCTTTCTGAGTATCAAGGGGAGCGTGTACAATTCATTTTTCGTGGTATAACAGGAACTGGCTGGTGCGGTGATATCTGTATTGATGATTTTTTTATTGACGCGTCAACTGAAGTTACGACGAATGTAAAAATACCGGGACATTGTAACGTTACATTTTGTGGTTCACGGATAAATTTCCATTTGCCCGAGTCAGATAATAACACACGGCGACATGTCAGTATGAAAATATATAATCTTCAGGGAAAAATGATCGCTACATTGTTTAATGGTCACCTCTGTTCCGGACACCATTCAGTAAATCTGGATAAGTTTAACAGGATAGGTAGTGGTGCCTATATCTGTAAGATAAAAACAGAAGGTTACAATAAAAGTTTGTCCATAATTAAACAATAAATAAAAATACATCCGTTTAAAAAATGGTTAAAAAGCTACCGTTCTTAACGGCAGCTTTTTTTGTTTGGTTCACTATTAAAAGTCAGTTTTCATACCCAAATTATGCAGTAGAAACGGAGTACACTAATGCATAATCTGGGATTAATTTTACCGGATTTAAAGGATTCTGATGAACACATCGCTATAAAATAAGTTTTTTTATAAACCATTTTTTCAGTATTAAAACATAAAGGATTTGTGTGTCACGGCCTTCAGACCGTGTGTTTTTGTTTTATAATCCAATGTTATGTGAAGTTGTCCTATAGGGGGATGCGTCTTAATTATTGTTACGATAAGGCTAATCGTCCTATTGCCTCTGCCCTCTCACACAAACTCGGACTCTTCCCTTTCCACAATCCTGTTTCCAGAAACGCGAAACCGTGGCAGCGTGAACAGGCGTTTTTTATAGTACAGGAGACACACTCTTCAGCAAGCGTCTTTTCATCAGCTCTGAATTGACCGGCTTTATCACTGTGCCAGATTGTTTTAAAGGGTGTGTCAACAAGATTGCCGAATAGTATCGGCAGGATAATACAGGGATAGACATCGCCGTTCGGTGCAATACCGCAAAGACTTCTTCCTGCATCGCAATGGAGCGCTGACTCGTCACGGGTTGTGCTGCATGAGGTTATTGGTTTGATGCCCATATCTTTGAGAAAGGTGCGCTGCTGCTCTCTGGAAAGGGCATAGGGAGATATGGTTTTCCGTTCAGAGGGAAGTATGCCGGAGTCGCATTCGAATCCGCAGCCCTCTTCATCGGCGATTTTTTCCAGCATAGTATATTCACCGAAGTTTGCACTGGAAACCGAGTGCTTGATAAGAACTTTAACACCCTGTGCGGTCAGCAGCCGTATTGCCTGCAGTGCATCGTTGAAACTGCCGATAGCGCCGCTGAGTTCATCATGCAGAATAGCATTAGCGGCATGCAGACTGATACCGACATCCATGACCCCGAGGTCAGCCAATCCGGCTGCCCATTCCCGGGTGATCAGCAGCCCGTTGGAAATAATACTCACTGCAAAGTCATGTTTGCGGGTGCTTGCAAGGATCTCAAGAAAATCATCCCGTAAAAACGGTTCCCCGCCGGAGAACGTGATATAGAGTGTTCCCATTTCAGCAAGCTGCTTGAGCACGGTGCGCCATTGCTGCAGGGTGAGTTCTGGCTGCTGTGGGTAGGAAGCCTGGTAGCAGTAGTAACAGTGCAGGTTACAGTGGTGAGTCAGCTCGATAAACACACTAAGGGGAATAAGCTTTTTCGCGGCTTCGAGGTTTATCTGCTGGGCTATTGTTTTTTCGGGCATAGTGGTTCTGGATGCTGTCATTGCGAGGAGTGTAACGACGAAGCAATCTCGCTATTGTTTAAAAATGGGATTGCCGCGCTTTGCTCGCAATGACACTATCAATTTTCCTCTTGTTCTACCTCAACCAACTTTTTTTCTAATAATTTCTCAACAAAAACAGTAATATCGTCCGTCAACTTTTCCTCATCAACACCATCAAATTGAGTTTTGATAGCCTCACAAATCTCATCCGCGGTTTTGGGTGTTTCCAGCAGTTGCCATATAAAGGTACCCACTTCATTAAATCGATGGAGCATGCTGTCCCGCGGTGTTATCACCAGCATCCGCTCTTCGAACAGCCGTTGTGCGACATTGTCCGCCCGAACAATGGCGGCATTTTTTTCACTAGTCATTCGTAATCCTCACAGTTAGTGGGGGTAGTAAAAAATCCAGCATTTCATCTTACCGGTACGAGCGAAATGAAATGCTTAGCTTTTGCTAGGGGGAAACTTCCCCATTGGCGCTAACTTTAGATTTACAAAGCCCCAAAACTGAGGGGAAATATCGAATATTGAATATCGAATGATGAATTTTGAAGTTTTTAAATCTTTATTTTTATTCATTATTCGAAATTCATCATTCGATATTCAATATTTTCTTTAAAAGAAAGTTTAAGTTAGCGCGTATGGGAAACGTCCTCCACAAAATAGTTATATCTTTTTTTACAAGAGTTATCTTTATAATAATATGAATGCCGATTATACTGCAATAAAAAAATTCTGTAAGCGTCACCGGTTTATTTTTGTCACGGCACAGGTCATCAACGCGTGGCTGCTGTTTTCCGGGATACTCTTCGGGCTTGGGGCAGCCTGTACTGTCGGGTTTGCTTTTTTCCCCTGGACCGTGCTGCCGGTTATATTTGATCTTGCGTTGGTACTTACCGTTTTTGCCTGTATGATACTACTGATTAACCGGGCTGTTATCCGTTTGCCGAAGCTCGATGTTATTGCAGCGATCCTGGAAAAAAGGAATGCAGTTGTACACCAATATGTTTCGATAGCTCTGGAGCTTGGGCGGACAGTATCCGGAGGCTCCTCACAGCTTGTTGATTATGTGTGTGCTGCGGCTCGAAAATCATTCGGCACTTATCCGAAACGAATCACCGGTGTCATTTCCCGAAAAAGAGTTGTGATTTTTTGTATAACCATTGTTACATTTGCCGGTGCCACCTATGTCTGTACACCGCGAATGCTCAAATGGTGGGATATCCCGCTGTCGCTGTTTGCACAGGTTTCTGCAACGGTGTACCCGGGTACCATCACAGTCCCCAGAAATGCGCAGGTGATACTGAGTTGCATACCGCTGGAAACAGTATACCCCTCAGCAGCAGTGTCGCTCGTGAACCTGTCTCTTCATAGTGCTCCCAGGACACGGCACCTCCTCCGCCCGGACATGAACGGCAGCTTTACCTATACCCTCGATTCGCTTGCCACATCGTATGCTTATACGTTTACCTTAGGAAAGGAGGCGTTCGGGCCGGAGACGGTAACCGTGGTGCCGCCGCCGATACTGTACTCGCTGCAGGTAACGCTCACCCCGCCGCGATATACCCGGCGGAAACAGGTGCGGTTGCAGGAAGGACAGGGATCGATTGCCGCGTATGCCGGTACGCGCGCACACTTTACTATCGGTTCTTTATATCCGTTGCAGTCGGCGCAGTTTATCCCCGAGCATGGCGACACCGTACCGTTTACCATTAAAGAGGGCATAGCAGCAGGTGAAGTACGACTCTGGCGCCCTGGCAGATACACCTTTACCCTTGAAGATTCCCTCTTGCAGCAGAGTGATTCACTTCCGTCATTTTATATCAGCCTTCTTCCCGACTATGAGCCGAATGTCCGTATTGTAAAGCCCGGGGTGAATGCAATGCTTGCGCCTGCGCAGCAGGAAACCCTGTGGGTGGAGGCGGTCGATGACTTCGGTATACGGGAGTTGAAGCTCGCCTGGAAGGTGTCGCATGATGACGTTGATACGGTCTACGCGAGGAATATTTTACAAAAAGGGAAGAACCGGAAACTGATCCGCAGGCAGCTGGCATGGGACCTGTCCGACTTGTCTCTCTACCCCGGTGATACGGTGTTTTACTGGGTCCGTACCCGGGATAATAAACCGTACGGAACACCGCAGGTATGTGTCAGTGATACCTTCTATTTCCGCCTGCCGACCTTTGCAGAAATTCATAAACGCATTGCCGGCAGGGAAGATGACGCGGAAAAGGCTCTTTCATCAGTACAGAAACTACAGGAAAAGATGGAGAAACGGCTTGAAGACCTGATAAAATCGGCAAAGGGGAAAGAATCACTCTCGTGGGAAGAGAAGAAAATCGTTGAAGACCTGGGAAAGAATATGCAGGAGCAGGCTGATTCATTGACCAAAGCGGTAGAGGCCCTGCAGGAAGCTGTTGAGAAAATGAGGGAATCGTCGGTAAGCAGTGAGATTCTTGACAAGATGGATGAAGTGCAGAAAACATTACGGGAGCTGATTGAAGAGTACGGTGACAGCCTGTTGTTTCAAGCGCCGAAGCCGGATGAAAAGTTGAGCTGGCGGGATATGAAAAATGCGGTTGAGAAAATGACGGAAATGCTTCCCGATCTGAAGGACAGACTTGATAATGCGCTGAAATATCTTGAGATGCTGAAAAAGGAGAATGAGCGTGCGCTTCTTGCGCAGCAAGCGAGAAAACTTGCCGAACAGCAGATGCAGATCGCGCAGTCAAAGGATGCTGAAAATAAACAGCTCTGCAGGCAGAAGGATTTATCACAAAAAATTAAAGAGCTTCTTGATAAGCTGCGGGACAAATTGGACGATGATAGCCCAGTCGGATTAAAAGATATTCCTTCGCACCAGCAGGTTGATAAACAGCAGAAAGCTATGCAGAAGCAGCTCGCTGCACAAAATATGCCGGGTATGAGTGCAATGAACCGGATGAGTGCAGGATTGCAGTCGATGTCTGAAGAGCTGGAATCCACGCTCAGCAGTGTTATGGCGGCAAAGGCTATGCAGGATCGGGAGACCCTGCTGGATATGGCGCAGGATGGCCTTAACCTTTCCCAGTGGCAGGAGTGGCTGAAACAGTCCATGGGTGGTTCTATTGATAAGAAACTTTCGGCAGCGGAACAGCAGGCACTGAAAGAAGCTTTACGGACCAGCATGAAAAAACTTGACAGTCTGCAAGCTGTCCCGCCCGCTCTGCTTCAGAAGATTCAGGGTGATGCCGGCAAAGCCATGCAGGCAATGAACGGCGCCTTACAGTCGATGAGCGGCAGTAGGCCCGGGTCCGGTATGAAACAGGCGGTGAACGGCCTTAACGCGTTGACTGAGACGCTGCTCTCCTCTGCCAACAGTATGCAGCCGGGGAGCGGCGGGCAGGGAGGTACCGGCAGTATGATGGGCGGATTACGCAAACTTTCCGCGAAGCAGGCTGCTATTAATTCAGCCACGGCTGAACTGCTGCGTCAGATGTTCTCACAGTCAATGAAAGAGGGTGGCAGCGGGTCGCAGATGGGACAGAATGCCGAGGCCGCCCGAAAAGCAGCCGGGCGCGCACAACGCCGGCTAGCGGACCAGCTTGAAGAGTTGGGTGAAAAGTATGGGGACGGTGCTGGGAAAGGGCTGGCAAAACGGGTAAAGGAGCTTGAGAAGGAGGCACGGCGTATTGCAAAGATGCTTGAAAAACCGCAACCGCAGGTGCAGGATCGTCAGGACCGCTTTCTCGTTCGTATGCTGCAGACCACCCTCTCAATGCATAGACAGGATGAAGGTAAAGAGGAACGGAAGTCGAAATCCGCGGTAACAATTTATTCTGATCAAACCGGCGATGCCTATGAGGGCGGGTTTGATGAAACAGATACCTTCTATAAACTCCGCATGAAAGCGCTTGACGGCAACTTTCCCGATTCCTACCGGCAGAATGTGCAGAAGTATTTTGATGCGTTGGGTGAGTTGTTTTTAAAGGAAAAATAGTAGCCGTTCACGGGTTCAGGGTTGAAATCCAAAATTGTTTGATTGCGGATTGTGGAATGTTGATTGTGGAATGCGGATTGGGGATTGCGGATTGAAAAAATCCAAAATCCAAAATCCAAAATCCAAAATCCAAAATTAAAAAATGTTTACAAACTCAAGCATTATCACAACGTTTTTTTACAGAAAAACGTGATTTAACCTTTGAACGGTTACCTTTTTTTATACTATTTTCTACTTCAATTACACGTGCATTAATGATATTATTAGACTCTCTGTCTGAAAAAGCTACGTTTTTTAGTAGATTTTTCAGGCATAGAGAGTTTTATCCAGCTTCGCTGGGTTAGACTTCATAAAAATGAAATAATACTGTATATTGAATTAATTCATCAACATATTAACTGCACTGGAGGGATTAATGAACAACCTCTATCTTTATGGCCCTATAGGAGCCGCTGTTCTGGCTCTTATCTACGCTTTTATTAAAGCTTCCTGGGTCGAGAAACAGGATCCCGGTAATGAACGGATGCAGAAGATCGGTGGCTGGATAGCTGATGGTGCAATGGCCTTTATGAGAAGGGAATATAAGGTTCTTGCTGTTTTTATTATTGCAGTAGCCGTTGCTTTGGGAGCATCAAATGCCGGCCTGGAAGATTCCTCCTGGATGATTGCCGTATCCTTTATTGCCGGTGCCCTTTGTTCGGCTCTTGCCGGTTTTATCGGCATGAAAGTTGCCACAAAGGCCAATATCCGTACGGCAAGTGCCGCCCGTAAAGGATTAAACGGAGCCCTTCAGGTAGCATTTTCCGGAGGCTCGGTTATGGGGCTCTGTGTAGTCGGTCTTGCGTTGATGGGACTTGGTGCGCTGTTTATTATATACAGCAAGATGTACGGTGTTGAAACAGAGGGTACTCTGACTCTTACTCTCAATGTACTATCCGGATTCTCACTCGGCGCATCCTCAATAGCGCTTTTTGCCCGCGTTGGCGGCGGTATATACACTAAGGCAGCCGACGTTGGTGCCGACCTTGTCGGTAAAGTTGAAGCCGGTATCCCGGAAGACCACCCTTTGAATCCCGCTACTATAGCAGATAACGTTGGGGATAATGTCGGAGACGTCGCCGGTATGGGAGCCGACCTGTTTGAGTCGTATGTCGGCTCAATCGTTTCTTCCATGATTCTCGGAACCGCCTGGGCAGCAGGTCTTGCAAAGCTGGGTGGAGACAATATGGGAGCAGTCTATCTGCCGCTTGTCCTCGGTATGATCGGGATACTCTGTTCAATTATCGGGACTTTTTTTGTTAAAACCAAAGAGGGAGGCAACCCTCAAACCGCTCTTAATACGGGTACTTTCGGTGCAGCGATTCTGATGATTATATCCACCATAGCAGTTACCAGGTATATGATACCCCAGGGCTCTATTGAAGTCATAAATGTACTTAAACCCTCGGCCGAACCACAGGTATATCAATGGTGGGGACTGGCAGTAGCCGTATTCGGCGGGCTGCTTGCCGGCACTCTTATTGGTATAACAACAGAATATTATACGGCGACTGAGCGAACTCCGGTTAATAAAATAATAGAGTCGGCTCGTACAGGTCCGGCTACTACAATAATCCAGGGGCTCGCACTCGGTATGAATTCTACAACGATTCCTATTCTCCTCATCTGTGCGGCCATAATCGTGGCATACCTGTTTGCCGGGCTTTTTGGTGTGGCACTTTCCGCGGTTGGCATGCTTTCGACTACCGGTATCCAACTGGCAGTTGATGCCTATGGACCGATTGCCGACAATGCCGGCGGCATTGCTGAAATGGCGCAGTTAGGCCGGGAGGTAAGAGCCCGTACTGATAAGCTCGATGCTGTCGGGAATACAACAGCCGCTGTTGGTAAGGGTTTTGCCATTGGTTCAGCCGCACTCACTGCTCTGGCTATGACCTCAGCTTATATTACCAAGATGAACGGCAGGGTCGAAATTAATGCTGCAGACCCGTTTGTTCTTGTCGGGCTTTTAATCGGCTGCATGCTTCCCTTCAGGTTTTCAGCCATGGCCATGGTTGCCGTGGGACAAGCTGCTCAGGATATGATAAATGAAGTGAGAAGGCAGTTCCGGGAAATACCCGAGCTTAAACCGGCGCTTCTGGCGGCCCGGAAGGCTGAGAGCGAAGAGAGGGAGCCGAACGAAGAAGAAATGAAGATTATTCATGCTGCAGACGACAAAGCGCAATATTCTCATTGTGTTGAGATTGCTACCAGCGCAGCAATTCAGAAAATGATTGTTCCCGGACTTATTGCTATTGTTGTTCCCGTGGCAATTGGCCTGATTCCGGTGTATGGCCCGAATATGCTTGGCGGACTGCTGATTGGCTGTACTATTTCAGGGGTATGCATGGCTATCTTCCAGTCCAATGCCGGCGGTGCATGGGATAACTCAAAAAAGCAGGTAAAAGACGGCGGCCATGCTGTATATGGCGATGCGTATGACGAAATGCATAAAGCCACGGTAACGGGAGATACGGTTGGGGATCCTCTGAAGGACACCTCAGGCCCGAGCCTGAATATACTTATCAAGCTGGTTTCAGTTGTTGCCATGATTATCGCGCCTATTCTGTATGCCTTGCATTTCAAATAAGTCGATTTCATCATTATATTGATTAAAGGGACGTGGTTTACCGCGTCCCTTTTTTTATACCCGGTGAATTGTACCATTTGAAGGGGTCGCCTGAGATCCAGTTGAAGCCTGAATTAATTATTGTTTTCTCACAGAAAACACTTATTAAGAAAACACCTCCTTTTCAACCCCCAATAGTTAAAAAAAATGGGTACAATTAATAATAAGGACCCAGTACTTTTTCTCAGTAAACCAGGGACATGAGGGAAGTGAGTGAAAATGACCCGGAAAAAGCCGATACTATTTCTGTTATTGTGTCTCTCCTTTCAGCTTTCTCAAGCATTTGTGCTGTCCCCTTCAGACACCCTGAAAATTACCATGTTAGGATCGGCGATTCTAAAAAGCAAATCCCCATTTCTTGTCGAGTTCAACAAGCAGGCAGGTATAAGTTTCTCATCGCGTCATGCGATAAATCATAACGCCTATGTCTATATGTCTGTGAACGGGGTGAAAAAAGAGGGGATACCCTTTTTGGATGAGGGATATGTTGCAGTAAGGAGAAATGGTTATTCAGCATCGGGAGGGGTGCTGAAAAAGGAATTCGGCAAGTGCAGAATATTTAAATCAACGACCCTGTATGATCCGAAAATGGAAAAGGTTGTGTTGTGGGATGTGTTCGGTAAATGCCGGGTATATAAATCAGCAACGAGATATGACCCTATGGTAAGAAACTGGGTATTATGGGATGCTGAAGGCTTGGGGTTTTCATTTGAAAAGGAACTAAAGCGGGTTGGCATACAGGGCGCTTATACTATTAACCTGGAGAGAGATAAGGCGTTATATCTGCTTGGGAAAATCAGGTATAAAGGCCTCCAAGGCCGGTATTCTCTGGGGTATGCAATCATTGGCTGATGGTACCCGGGACGACCATATAATTACCGGCGCTGAGATTTTCCTTGATAACCGTTTACTCTTCGTGCATACTGTTTGTAAATACGATTATACAACCCGATTTAATTGTCCCGATACTGAACCGCTGCATACAGGAAGACTGTTTGCAGGATATATTGAAGCACGTATGAGGGTTTTGCCGTTTGCTGATATGAATGTATTAGCCTTTTATAAAAGCTATTCAGACCAGATGAATGCCAGATCAAAATATGGCGGATTTATTTGTGAACTCATGCTGAATAAGTTTTTTGGCATTGGCTGTGGATTTGAGAGGCTCAGTAAAAACAGAGAGGCAGTCACTTCACCGGAAATTTTCATTACCCTCAAGCCGATTAAAGACCACACAGCAATCAAGCTCAGTTTTAAAAATAGAAAAAAAGAGGAGTCTCTTGGCCCGGGGAAATGGTCGGGAAGTGTCTGGTTTGAGCTTTGATTAATTCATTATTCGGTTACGGTTAGGGTGAAGATGCCCGTTTCGTTAATCGGTAAAGGTAACAAATAAAAAGAGATTGACGATTAGCGAATGACAAATGTCGAATTTCGAAGTTTAAACTGTTACCATAACCTATAGACAATACGGGCATCGTAACCGTTTACCGTTACTGTTTTCTAATGCATAATAATTACTTATAGTAAAGACCTGTATAAAAAGGAAGACTATGGAAAATGATAATCGATGTGATGTTCTTTTAACCTATCCAGCGGAACAGATTCAGCTTTTTGAGTCTATGATACCACTGGGCATTGCAAGTATAGCAGCGATGCTGGAGAGACATCATTACTCTGTAAAAGTTGTCGATTTTAATCAATATAAAGGGGATTACAGAAGAGATGTTAAATCATGGAAACCGGGAATAATCGGAGTAGGCGGTACAACCCCAACTCGCAAAGGAAGTTTTTTAACCGCCAGGTTATCAAAAGAGGTCTTTCCTGATGTGCCTGTTGTTTATGGAGGGGTACATGCATCGTTTACTGCACGCGACACTCTTGAGCATGTACCGGAAATAGACTATATAGTTAAAGGTGAAGGTGAGTATACATTTCTTGCACTCTGCGAGAAGTTTGTCAGAAACAGGCCTGTGGAGATTTCTTCGCTTGAAGGCGTGTGTTATCGTTCACATGGAGAGATAAAGGAAAATAATCATGCCCGGATACATGACCTTGATGCACTGCCGATTCCGGCACGCCACCTTTTTGATGACGGCTACTCCATGTCACTTGATTGCAATAATGTACAGGCGGATTTTATCATGACCTCGCGCGGCTGTCCTGCAGGGTGCTCCTTTTGCTCTGCATCGCGGATGTTTCCCGGCGGGGTACGATTGCGAAGCATGCGCTCGATACAAAGGGAGATAGATGCCATTCTCTCGCAGAGACCGATTAAGGCACTGAAGATATTTGACAGTACATTTACCGCACATAGATCGCATGCACTTGATTTCTGCACGATGATACGTCCCTATGAACTTTTGTGGGAATGTGAAATCCGGGCTGATACAGTAGATTATGACCTGCTCAGGCAGATGAGAAATGCCGGCTGCTGCTCAATCGATGTAGGGCTGGAAACAACGAATGAGCAGCTCCTTAAGAAGATGGGGAAGAATATTACACTGCAGCAGGTTGAGCAGGTATTATTCTGGTGCCGGAAACTGGATATCAAGACAAAGGTATTTTTTACCTTCGGTCATCTTGGGCAGACCTATGGTGATTGTTTACGCGATATATCCTATATCCGGAAGAAGAAAGCGGTGATTGATTTTTATGCAACAACTATTGGGATACGGGTATATCCGGGGACCGCATTGGAAAAGCAGTTGCAGAAGCACAGGTTTCTGCCGAAAAAGTTTTCCTGGGCACAATTCACACCCCCGTTAAAGAATTTATTACTCCTTGAGCCGAGCGATGTGCTGCTCCTGGAGCAAAAGAGGCTGCCCTTCTTTAAATTGTCTACCCTGATCGTCAGGCTGTGTCTGCAGGGAACCGTTTTATCCACCAATTATATTGGAAAGATGTTTTTGCAGAATGTAGTTGGTATTATTGAATGGATTAGTGCACAATTCAGATATACGCGGCACAGGGTTGAAAGGATGATAATTAGTTTTTATGGGGGTATCTCCTTGACTGGAGTAACCCCTACCCATTGTGTTCCTTGG
>CBDVBE010000002.1:0-52440 GCA_965372145.1 uncultured bacterium
AGATAACCCGCTGGTATGACATCAGCGGGTTTTTTTAATTCTATTTTACCGTATGTTTTACTGGGAATCATTCAAGTTTTTTAATGAAAATAACGATACTAATAATATGAGGCGGAAATATCACTATTTCTGGTTATATCTTATTGGCGTTGCATTTTTTTGTTTCAGTGCACAATCTCCCGTGGGTTTTCAGAACGCCCTGTGGGGGATGTCACCCGAAGAGGTGCGTAAAGCCGCTGAAATAGGCAACTGGCAGAGTACTACAGCTGATCCTGCATTCCCTCAGGATCTTGGTGTTACGATCTATACGACCTCTACAACCATCGCCGGCTATCCGGCACAGGTGAAATACTACTTCTTCGAGCAGAAATTTTTTCAGGCTACCATAACCTTTAATTTTGATAATTTAAAAACGTTTGATTTTAATTATAATGTTTTTATCAGCGTCGATCGTTACTACCGGGCAATACACGATCAGACATTAACCTTTGTTGCTGATATCTACGATTTGCTACATAAAAAATACGGTAAGAAACAGCCGGTTTTCAAAGGCCTCGATCCCCGTTACATTTTTAAAAAGACGGATGCCTATATCAAACAGGAGTTGTGGAATCTCCGGTATCATCCGTCTGAATATTATAAAAGGATTGTGACTGCTGCCTATGCACGATGGGACTTTCCTAAAACCAGAATTATTTTTTCCATAAACATTTCAGCGGTTGATAAGCGGTTTGATTATCAACTCTCACTTACCTCTCTTGATTTTGAAAAAGCTATAAATAAGAAAAAAGATGGCCTTCGCATGAAAGGGCTGTAGGTAACCTCTTTTCCTCACTGATTGTATTCACCACTACAAAAAGAACTTCTAAAATTAAGCAACAGCCTGCAGTTAAAGAGTTAGTAATAATGTGATATGTTAAAAAGGCCTTATTGATGACAATTATCCTGTTTCAATAAAAAAAATATAAAAATACCTATCTTTTTTCTTCTTTCTTGACTGTTATGGATAATCAGGATATGATTATATATGCATATCCATACCTAACACTTTTACTATGGAGAGAGACTATGCTGATAGAAACATATGAACAGGGCAAGTTTCAGATATTGCGGGTCAATGAGCAGAAAAATGCCATTAAGAATTTAGAAGAGTTGAAGGATTTAATAATCGGCTATCTGGATCGGGGAAAGTATTATATTGCAATCAGTTTTTCTGATGCGACGTATATATATAGTGGTGCAATAAAAGTTCTTATTACCTGTCATAAGATGATCAGTGAAAGGGGAGGGGAGTTGTGTATTATTGAGCCGGACCCTTCACTTTTCGATATACTGGAGAATCTGAATATTGATCGGGTGATAAACATTTATGTTTCTGAAGAGTATTTACCCGAATAACTATGGCGCGGATAGGTAAAAACCAGTTAATTAAATTACAGAAAAAGTATAAAACGGATGAAGCTATTGCTGGATTGTATGGTATTACTCGTCAGGCAGTTCACCGGATAAGAAATAAACATGGCATTTCACCGGTGCATGATAAATATAGAGAGAGGAACGAACAGATCATTGCACTGCATAAAAGCGGCATGTCTGTAATCAAGCTTGCGAAAAAATATAAACTATCAGCAATGCAAACCTACCGGATTGTTAAAAGCGTAATCCCGAATAAATAATTAGTACCTTACAAGGTGCCCAATATGGATTAGGATATATTTTTAGAAATACAGCACTGAAACATATTCACTTTTCTCTTCCATTCAAATATATGGAAATAACACCTGCCAGACAATGGGCCCTTAATCAGATTTTGTATGAAGATGTGCTGCGTGAAATAGAGGAACATTTTCAGCACCTGCAGGTACCCTATATGCCAATTAAAGGAGCTCACCTTATCTGTACCGGACTGGCTGAAAAAATGAAAGAGAGATTTATCAGTGATATTGATATTCTGGTCAAGGAAAAAGACATTCAGAAAGTTTCCGACTATTTTGCAGCCTTAAACAATTGTAATTTAAAGACATATTTTACGGAGAACTACAGACCGACTGAATCAGTGTTTTTTTATACTATTAATAACGTTCAAGTCTGTCTTGAGATCCAATGTCAGTTGAATGTCCCGGAACGTTTCCTGCTGCCGGGATCTGAGCTTTTTGCCCGTTCAACAAACGTTGATAAGGTAAAGCGTTTACCATCAGCAGAGGATGCACTTCTCATTTTTCTTTGCCATCTGCAGACTCATATCCCCTTTGAATTTCGCGATACCACCTGGGAAGAGATTAACCTGCTGGCTTCACAGGAAGGTTTTGACTGGGACGTGTTCTGGCAGCGCTGTCCTTCTACCGGTATAGAAGCCTTTATCTATTTTATTCTCAAGGTGTGCCGTAAAATGTTTCCTGTACCGCTGAAACCATCCCGGCATTATTGGTTTGCTGCGCGTATGGCGGATATATTTTCCGAATCGCAGTACCAACGGATGTCCCCAGGATTGCGAAGGCTTTTTCTGGATATACCGTTTGTGAGGAAGCCGTTAGGGCTGTTATTTTATAAGGTGTTTCATACGAAAAAAGAAAAAACATTATGACCACTTCGTTGCATAGGACTATAATCAGGCCGAATCAGCGGTTTGAGACGGGTTATATATCAACCTTTTTACATGCCATTAACAATCTGATTTGTTTCAGAGAATTAGTATATCAACTTTTTAAAAGGGATTTTTTTGCAGTATACAAGAAATCTTTAGTTGGATCTGCATGGATAATACTTACGCCTGTTGCAGGAATAATATCCTGGATTTTCCTTCACAGGACAAATATAATCAGACCGGGTGATGTGGGTGTTCCTTATCCGGCATATGTATTAGTAGGGACGATGATGTGGGGATTGTTTATGGGAGTGTTCAGCGCTGTTATGAATGTTATGTCTTTATACAGATTTATGCTTATGAAGGCACATTTCCCGCATGAAATTATAATTGGAGTACAACTTTTAATAAAGCTTTCACATTTCTTTATATCATTTGTAATAACCATTCTTTTATTGATAGTATTTGGAATAATCCCATCCTATGGGATTATTCTATTTCCGTTAATTATTCTACCGCTTTTATTTTTTTCGGTCTCTTTAGGACTTTTTGTTTCTATTATGTCTATTGTTTCCTATGATTTTAAAAGAATTGTTACCGGTATTTTTGGATTGGTTATGTTTATTACACCGGTTATTTATTCTGCCGATGCAATAAAAAACGAATGGCTTCAAACAATTATGCATCTGAATCCTTTAACCTATCTTGTCTGTTCTGCCCGGGACATAATTCTTTACGGGAGAGTATATTCCTTAAATGGATTTATAATCAGCTCTGTGGTGTCGATTTTTCTTCTCATTGTTTCATGGAGAATCTTTTATGTGTCAGAGGATAAAATTATCGAGAGGATAATCTGATGACTCAAAGTCAGCAGCTGATTGACTGTAATTTGTCAGTTAATAATTTTTCAAAAAAGTTCTGTAAAAATTTACGGAGAAGCATGCTTTACGGTATTACTGATATAGTGAAAAGTTCATTTGACATCAGACCTGATACCACCAGGATACGAAAGGATGAATTCTGGGCGGTGGACAATATTGTTTTTAAGTGCAGGAAGGGGGACATCCTTGGAATCATTGGGGCCAATGGGTCAGGGAAAACAACACTGTTAAGAATGCTGGCAGGAATATTCCCGCCTGATAAGGGAAATGCTGAGCTGACGGGACGTGTGTCTGCGATTCTTTCTCCAGGTGCAGGATTCCATCCGCATATGACGGTTCGAGAAAATATATATGTCAATGGAACAATACTTGGTATGACACGATTGGAAATTGACGAAAAATTTGATTTCATTATCGCTTTTTCCGGTATTAAAGATTTTATCAATGCGCCGGTAGCAGCTCTTTCTACCGGAATGCATGTCAGGCTTGGTTTCTCTATAGCTTTAGCGGTCAAATCGGATATCTTTTTAATCGATGAGATACTTTCAATTGGAGATAGTAGATTTCGGGAGAAGAGCATTGCAGAACTAAAGAAAATTTCTCAGGAGTCAACAATTCTTTTCGTTTCCCACAATATGGAGATGATACGAAGTATCTGTAACAGAATTATTGTATTGCACAAAGGCCGGATGGTTCACGAGGGCAGTGATGTTGCCGGTGGGATCGAGTATTACTATTCAATTGCACGTTAAAAATCGTACATTATTCACATTACCCTAGAAGCAAAAAATGCCGATACCTCCAGGGAAAAAAAATCAAATAAAACTCGATTTCTATAAGGAAGCGGTTGTTAAACTGGAAAGATGTTTTAATGACCTGACAGTATCCTTTATGCCTGTTAATGGCACAGGGCTCTATTATATGGATAGGGCCGAATTGGTTGGGACATCCAAACTGTTTGAAAATGTCGAGATTGTTGTTGAAAAGAAGAACTATACCAGAGTAATTGATTATCTGGACAATATTAATACGATAGTAAAAATTGCCTCCATTGAGAACAAATCAGTTTACAGTTTCAGCTTTGAAGGTTTTGATGCTGTGCGGGTAGATGTATACCATGCAATTCGCTTACCTGATGGAATCACTATTCCTGCAGAAGACCTTTTTAACCGTGCGGAAAAGAAAGAACATTCTCTTATAGTTTTACCTTCTTATGAAGACATGCTTCTATTACTATTCTGTAAATCATTCCATTTCAGCGACCGGTTTCTGGATATTACTCTTGTTAACGCTGTTCGGTTTATAACCGCGTCATCTGCATTCTCTTGGGAAAAATTCTGGGAATATTCCCGTAAAAACAATATGGTTAGATGCATTTCGTTTTATTTGACCTGGTATCAAAGAAGGTTAAAGGAACCGGTTCCTTTGCTAAAAGTTTCTTTGTATGGCTGGCTGCTCACAACGGGAATATCATGGTGCTGTTATAAAGTTTATCCAAGGATTATAAGGAAACTGCTCTATAAAGTATTGTTATCAGATAATCCCTTGAGATATTTAGTCGAACACGCGATATTTAACATCACGAGAAATTGTACTGCCCTGGGGAATACCGTATACAATGCTGTCATAGGCAGAGTGGCTAAAAAGTATGTAATAGAAAACGAGGTTTCGGTTTTCAGAGCGTTAACTAAATCAGCAAAGAAAAGGTTTTCGGAATTACCACTGAGGTATTCTTTACAGGAGGATTTTATTATAGGCGCTTCTTCGGGGATCTGGTATCTGCGGGGAGAACGTCTTTTTCAGGTGACCTATGGGGCAAGTTACGGCATAACATACAATGGAAGCCGGTGGTACGCAAATCAGAATATGGGGCAGTTCAGCAGGATACTATCTTTTGAGATAGATACCGAATCTGAGAGGCCAAGGATTGTTGATCAGAGCAGTTTCGCGCTGGGATTACCGAAAAATGTCCATCAGATCGATTATTGTGACAATCGGTTCTTTGTGGTGGATACCCAGAATAATCGCATAATTACTATTACTGATAACGGTAAGAAGGGATACTATTTTCCCAATAAACGGATCAAAGGGAAAAAACACAATAATCATTTCAATTCAGTATTTATAACTGACAATAAGATATATGTGTGTGGCCATAATGGAACATTGAATCCAAGACAGTCATCGGAACTGTATGTTTTGGATAAAAAGAGAATGAAAAAGCAGGAGATAATACAAACAAGCGCGTATTGTGCTCATAATGTGCTTGTAAAGGATGGGCATGTTTTCTACTGCGATTCCATGGCCGGCGCATTAATGCGTAATTCAGAGGTGGCATATAAGAATGCCGGATATTTTATGCGGGGAATCGCATTTACGGATAGGTATATGGTAATTGGCGGTTCCAAGTTCGCACGGCGTGAAGAACGCGAATCAAGCGATAGCGTTATTTACATTCTGGATAACCGATTAAAACATCTTAAAACTATCTCATTGCAAAGCATTGGTCAGGTATATGAAATACGCGGGGTGAATAACGACTATGGTTTATCAAATAAATACCAATGGTAATAAGGGCTGTGGCTAATATGGGAAAAAGGACGATAGTACTACTCAGCGCTCCCCGTTGCGGTTCAACCGCAATCTTTAAAGTGTTTCAAAAGCATCCTGATGCTTATGCACTCTTTGAGCCTAATTTCTGGAATTTCGCAGCCAAGGCAATAGGGGGCGATTCATCTGATTTTGAAATAAAATGCAATAAAAAATATCCATTTATAGAACTGCCGCCTGCCATTACAGAAGAGGTCGTTTTTAATACGTGGAATCGTGTTCTCGAGAAGTGCGGACCGGTCGTTTTTGATAAATCACCGTTATATCTCGGAGATAGAAAAGCCCTTACTCTCATTAAAAAGTACCGGGAATTGGGAAACGATTTCAGGATGTTTGCTTTAATACGGGACCCCCGAGACACAATCGTCAGCCAGCATGAGTTGTGGCGCTCGGTATTTAAAAAAATGACTATTGACAGAAGAGAGGCCCGGTGGCTGAACCGGTATCAGCACCTGGAGGAAATACAGGAAGAATTCGGCTATATTCCAGTCTTCAGATATGAAGATGTGTCGCAGGCACCGCGGTGTTATATCCCGATGATCTTACAGTATTGCGGACTGCAAAATATCCCGCAGGTCTATGATCATATCAGGCCTACCAGTATTGGCCGGCATACAAAATCGATTAATCTGGAAGTAAGGCGCTGGAAAATGAGTTTTTCTTTGAAAAAATTTCTGGTAAAATATGGTTATAAGTATAAAAAAGAGAGTTTGATTTCCCGATTGTTCGGTTTTATTGGGATGTTACCGGGAAATATCTATAGAGGACTGTGGAGTACACTCAGGAAGCGAAAACGTCTGAAACAACGAAAACTGCTGCAAAAATTCCAGAAAAAGTAAAATAAAGATCTGATTTTCAACAAATGAGATTTTTATTAATAGTAATGTTGTCTAAGACGAGTTGTAGTTTGTTGTTGTACAGGCACAGTTGTAACCCGAAAATGATACATACGAAGTTAAATATTGCGTGTCATCCGGCCCGACAGTACAGGGAGCCTGCATCATTTCAACAGTAAAATTTTCAGTCTCGATCACTGGTTTTTCATACTTTTCTTTCATACACTTTTTTCTCCAGTCTTGTGATCACCGCAAAGATTTTATTACGAATGCGTATTTCAGCTATTATCCTCGAAAATATAATAAAAAATATCTGATTTAACAAATTGAGAATAAAAACGGTCATTTTACTCTGGTAACGTTCCAATTCACCAATAACAGCCTCTGATGAGACTTTTTCAGATCGTTCCGCATTGTCCCCTATAAAAAATGCCTGTCCATTTTTTACTTTTAACAGGCGGTGTACACATAATGCATTCTTATAAATAAACAGGTAGCATTTTCCATTTTTCAAAGGCCCTTTAATTAAACGGACATTAACCTTTTGCCCCTGTGAAAGCAGCGGCCACATGGAGTTACTGGCAACAGGCATGGAGACTGTTGGGCCGTTGGCAAAAAGTAACGATTTTATAGCTGAATAATGCGTAGTCATATCTTAATTATATCAAATTCCGTGATAATTCTCAACCGCTTTGGCATAATTGCACAGTTGGGGTGCGGTCCGGTCCAGCCTGCCGGTTTCGGTATGGATAAGCCCCAGGCAGATATTGCATGACCGGCTATATCTGCAGGTATTGCAGGGCTGAATATCTGATCTGCGTAAGCCTTTAATTTTATGTAAGATATCAGACCTGTTCACCAGCTCATACAGTGAACCGGTATTAAAAATATTACCGATTATTACATTGCGAAAGGAACAGCAGGGGAGCAGGTTGCCCTGTGAATCAATGCAGATATTTTTCTGGAGGCCGCTGCAGGGGAGCGACTGTTCTAACGGAGCAAGGCCCTCTTCCCGCTCTGAGAATCTGTTTTTTTCACATTCAATAAATTTTTCAGGGGCATTCTCAAGAAGTGTATTATAGAAGTCATAAGTTGTACAGTGTTTGTGATCAGCAGAATGGCAATTATTGTAAATCGCATTTTTTTTCTGTAATTTTGTTATACTGGTACGGATATCATATCCAAGATCATTGAAAAAGGCATGGGTCTCTTTGAACTCTGAAACATTACATTCTAGAAGACTGAGGGCAAAGTGAATATGTATTCCTCCTTTTTTTAATTTCTCAGCTGTTTTCAGAATTCTGGCATATCCGCCGGTGACGCCGGTATAAGTATCATGAAGAGAGGGGTGGTGGGAGAAAATAGAAAACTGTATGTCCGAGATATAGGGTGAATGGCCCAGTATAAAAGCAATATGCTCATCGGTGACCAGGGTGCCATTTGTCAATATACTCATACGCCAGAAATCTTTTGTGACCGTGTACTCGATAATGTCGAGGATATCTCTGCGTAAAAAGGGTTCCCCGCCGGTGAGTGTCAGGCAAAGTATACCGGCATCAGCCAGTTTATCCAGCATGGTATAGATTTTTTCAGTCGGTAAATCTTTGGCATCCTGTTCCACGACATAACAGTAATCGCAGTGCGCATTACACCTGCTGGTCACTTCTATCGAGGCCTCGGAATAATAATTCTTCATGCCCAGCTCAAGCAGTTTCTTACTGATTTTATTATCTTGTATCATTTGTGGAATGATTATCCGCAGTTATAAGTTTTTTGTCAAGTAATTCACTTATATATTCCTCTAAATCATTTTCAGCTGAATTTCTGTCTACCTCGAAACGTTCTATTATCCGGTCGGTAATCCCTTTTTTACTACACCCTTCATGTATGCTTTCCCAAATGCACGTTCCGACTTTATTCAATGTATGAATTTTTGAGAGTTTCCTGTCAAAAATAAATAGTTCATCCCCGATTTTGCGTGTTGAAACAGTGTCACTTACAGTAAACATATACTTACTTCCTGTAAAGTTGTTCAAAATCCTCTGCGATAGTGCTTATATGATTAAAATATAACAAATCTATGGGGATACTTTGATAAATATTTTCAGTGTTTGTCATAATATAGTTACTGAATTCCTCAGATGTGGGAAAGGCGTACACACACTGTAACAAAGAGAGATACTGCTGCTTAAGGCTCATTTCCCGGATTTTATTTTCCCTGCTTTTTTCCAGGAAAAAGATTTTTTTCAACGGTGCATACCCCGTGGTACAGAACTTGAGTTTGTCCGGTGTCGTAAAGGGGGTGGAAAAAACATAGTAGCTGTTCTTGCAAGGCAGGATAATGTTGAATTCATCATTATAAATACGCCACTCTTTGCTTAATAAATGTGCAATTGTGGTTTTCCCGGTGTTTGACCGGCCCGGAAAAATAATACTGAAACTATTATCCTTTGTTATTGCTGAACAGTGGCAGGGGAGCCCGCCTTTTTTCAGGGACAATAATGATAGCAGCAGCTTCAAACTTCTTATTAATAATCGGTCATGCGGCTCTGTCAAATTCTCATTGAAAAAAGTGGTTGTCATCAGTTTTTTGTGCCAGTCTATGGTCGCGGCCCATGATTCAGTTTCAAACACAAAAAGATCCGCATTCTCGAAGTAGAGGGCATTTAAGCGGCGTTCCATGGAGTAGATACTTGACGGCCGGGATGTGTCCGGAATCGTTTGTATCTCAAAGTCACAGGAATCCTGCGTGCCCGCCTGATACATTTTTTTGATCGAGTCCAGATATGGTGTGTTCAGGGTATAGGTGGTATCTATGGTTATTTTTATCCGGAAAGTGGCAATTTCGAGTATCATTGGTGAGTAAACATGCTGGTACAATATTTCTGTTTTGAGATAAAATTAACTCATTCTATTAAAATAGCCAAATTAAAAAAAAGCATCAACCTTTTCAGATTGATGCCCTCTATTTTAATTAATGCTATCTGATTCTATCCGAGTAACCTCAGAATCGATGTCGGCTGGACATTTGCCTGTGCAAGCATACTGGTCGCGGTCTGTGTGAGTATCTGGTTTCTTGTGAAGTTGGCGGTTTCGTGAGCAAAATCAACGTCACGAATAAGGCTTTCTGCGGCCTGCTGGTTGGTTTGCCCTTCAATCAGATTGTTCATATTGTGTTCAAGACGGTTAATCATGGCACCGATATAGGAACGCATTCTGTTGACCCGCTCAATGCCTGTATGATTTGTGCCATTACCGATATTTGTACCACCACCCTCATCAGGAGCTGTGCCGTCGATTAATTGAAGAAGTGTATTAAGCTTTGACCCTACGGTATTACCCCATCGAGCAGTCATAAAAGGTATCCCTGTATTCTCAAAAGCATTTACTGATCCGTTAGGTGCAACTAGGGCACTACGGGCGTATGGTGCCACTGTATCTGCATTTGTTAGAAAAAGCCCGTTAGTGTCCATTTGACCCAACTGTATAGTAATAAAATTTGCTGCGTCTGGATCAAAGCTGTTTAACTGTGCGCCGCCGTTAAATGCATTGGCATCTGTGGTGGAATAGTTTGCACCGATCATCATGTTGAAATGGGTGGCACCGCCATTATCATTCGCACCGAAGACCGCGTCTGCGCCGCTGTCCCAGATCGTTGTGGCATCAGCCGCAGTTTTAGGATCTGTATTGGCACTGTTTACTGTCTGGCGGTTTGCAAATAGGCGCATACCGTTATAATTGGTTGTCCGGTCAATTCGATCCAGTTCATCGAACAGAGCAAGGAATTCGTCCCCCATGTAATTACGCTCGGTCTGGGTATACGTATCATTCTTTGCCTGAATAACCAGTTCCCGCATCCTCTGGAGAATTGCCGACTGTTCGTTAAGAGAACCTTCTGCTATATTGAGCAATGCAATAAAGTCCTGGGTATTTTTCATTGCCTGCCCGATACCCCGTACCTGGGTTCGCAGGTTTTCAGAAACACCGAGGCCGGCAGCATCGTCCGATGCCCGGTTAATTCGCAGTCCGGTGGAAAGTTTTTCGAGGGATCTGGATGTCTCGCGGTTCACTCGAAAGATCGAGCTCTGCGCGTTCATTGCTGAGATATTGTGATTTACTCTCATACCAACATCCTTGTTGATAGTGGAGAATGATTAGTTTCAATCATCCGTGATTTAAGGCGTATTTAAAAGTTTTCCCAATACACCCTATTACTTTCATCGGTAATATCACAATGCACTTGATTTTTTTCCCTCGCTATTGTGATAGTACCGTTTTTTCAAAGATTGTGAAGTGTGTCCACTCCACCCTATTCTGATATATCGGAGGAAGATTAAAAAACTTTAGTATTTTTTTCATCTTTTTTTCTATACAATTCCAGCCACCCTCTCATAGTTGGGAAAAGAATAATTATATCCTCTTATTGTATATAATGAATTAACATTTTATAATATTGCATTAGGCATATATAGGACTTCATTTTATTTTATTAATTAAATCAGTTACTTTTTATTATCCATTCGCCCACTGGCAGTTGTGAGGAGGGCATTTTACCCGGCTAGAAATTTCGTTTTGGAATGAATGGTGGATTGACAGGAGATATCAATGAGCCAATATGTACATGATGCTGTTTTCAAGGATGCCCGGTCTGTCGTTGAATTTATTACCCCATTGAGAGCGCAGGGTAAAACTGTTGTAACCACTAACGGCTGTTTTGATATACTCCATGCCGGCCATATACAATACCTTGCCGATGCTGCCGCGCTTGGTGATATTCTTGCAGTTGGAGTAAACAGCGATGAGGTCGTTATAAAATTAAAGGGGAGCAGCAGACCGGTTCAGAATGAAAATGATCGGGTTTCTCTGATAGCTGCTCTTAAAATGGTCGATTGCGCCTTTATTTTTCCGGAAAATGATCCCAGAACTTTTTTAGAGGTGATTAAACCGGATATTCATGTAAAAGGCGGTGATTATACGGAGGATATTATTGAAAAACCGGTGGTAGAGGCCTACGGTGGGAAAATTCAAATAGTTCCTTTTAAAGAAAGTTGTTCAACAAGTATCATTATAGATAAAATTATTTCTGGAGTATTGTAAATAAAAGAGATATCGGTTCTATAGATAAATCTTAATCATAATCTTAATCCTAATTCGTACTCCAAATTTTTTATTTCGATTAAGATTAGGATTACGATTATGACATTATTCGATTAATTTTAATACGGAACAGGAGCTATTTAGTGCCTGTCCGAAAACTATGCAAAACTGTCATTTCGACTGAAAGGAGAAATCTTTCTTTTCTAAGAATCGATACCTTACAGATTTCTCCCTTTGGTCGAAATGGCAAAACAGGTACTTTCTGAACAAGCACTATTCATAATCAGTTGCTCCCGGGTGGTAAGTATTATAGAATTATAATGAATCTATAATATTTTTATCCACCAATGTAAATACGAATTTAGACAGACGACACGGAGGAAATGAATGCCAACACCAACAGACATGTCTGTGGGGAGATTAGAAGACAAACTGAAAATCAAACCGAATTCCCTTGTTTTTTCCCGCCTTGCAGATTCCTATCGTAAAAGTGGTGATGTTCAGCAGGCAATTTCTATATCTGTTCACGGCCTTGAATCACACCCGGACTATGTTACCGGGCGTATTATATTAGGCAGGTGCTATCTGGAGCAGGAGAACTTTAATGATGCTATCAAGGAATTTACAAAAATCTGTCAGTTAGACAGGCATAACCAGATTGCCATTAAAATGCTTGCAGACATCTTTTCAAAGCAGGGAATGGAAGAGAAAGCAGGGAACTTATATAATCTTCTTTTTAAAATGGATCCGGAGAATCCTTCGCTTGAACATCTGATAACGGTGTTTAAAGGAAGCAATAAATCCAACCTGTACGAGATCCTGGGTATTGACGAAGGCGTCGTGGAGATTACACCCGCTGCGGAGGCAGAAAAACAGGCATCGGAAGAGGTGTATGATGAATCTGAAACTCCGGAGGCTCTGGAAGAGGTTGGTGTCGCTGATGAAGGTGATATTGGACTTCCACAGGGCGATGAGGTGGTGGCTCAGATTGATGAAGTGATACCCGGAGCATCAGAAGATCAGTTTGAATCAGCGCCAGAGGCAGAGCCGGAACCGGCTGCTGAATCAGATGTTGGTGAACTGGCTGAGCCGGCGGATAAACAGTTGCCTGATGATGCCCTGGCTCTCGAGGCAACAGAACAGGTACCTTCATTGGAGGATAGTATTGCAGAGGATACAGCTATTCCTGAGATATCGGAGCAGGTTGAACCGGAATTACCGAGTGTGGAAGTTGCCGAGGCAGCTGATCAGGTACCTTCATTGGAGGATAGTATTGCAGAGGATACGGCTATTCCTGAGATATCGGAGCAGGTTGAACCGGAATCACCGAGTGTGGAAGTTGCCGAGGCAACTGATCAGGTACCTTCATTGGAGGATAGTATTGCAGAAGATGTAGCTATTCCTGAAGTGACAGACCAGGTTGAATCAGCAGCAGCATCTCCTGAGGCGGCCGAACAGGTCCCGACACTGGAAGAGAGTATTGCGGATGATATAGCAGTTTCAGAGGTGTCGGATCAGGTTGAATTGGAGAGCGAGCCTGCAGAGGACGAGGTTGTTGAACCGGAAATGGAATCTGCACTGGAAAGTGCAACAGAGGCGCCATTAACAAAAGAGCCTTCGCTGGATGATATTCTGACACCGGACTCCAGTGAAACGGAAAGTGAACCTGCAGTTGAAGAGTTGCAGGTTCAACCGGAAGCTACTCCTACTGAAGATCTTGGTGATGTAACTGAGATGGAGGCAGTCTCTGAAGATGCGCCAAAAGAGGCTGCGGTGGTTGACAAGCAGGAAGATGGCGTCGAGGCTGAAGTCATAGCGGAAATGGAGGAGAGTGCTCCTGATGTGGTGGATCAATTGCCGGAGGCTATTGACAAGGGAGTCCCTGATGCGGATGATATCAGTGTGCGAATGGATGCAATGTTTGGGGATGAGGAAGAAGGCGAACCTGAATCGGTATCAGCGGTAGAAGAACTGTCATCTGAAACTGGAAGGGAGGCACTAACGACTACTGATGAAATTTCGCGGATAACTGAAATATTTGAGGAGGGTGATGAAAGTGAAACCGGTGAAATGACTTCCAGAATGGAGGACATGTTTGGAGATGCTGAAGAGCTCGTGCCACCAACTGCTGTTGAAACCAGAGCCCCTGAACCTGTGGAGGAACTCCTGCCGCCGGGTGAAATGGTTACTGCACCGACCGAGATACTTGATAAGAAAGGGCTTGATGAGCTGCGTAAAAGAGTGACTGAAACGCCCGCAGAAGAATTGGTTGAAGAAGAGATATCTGTCCCCGGAGAGGACTTGACAATTACCGGGGAGGAGCACACTCAAATAGTAGAAATGGCAGAAATAGAGCGGGAGATGGCGGCAATGCCGACTGAAATTATTGATCCGATGGCACCAAAGGAGGAGGTGCTTGCGGAAACACAGGACCTGAGTGATATCTCCCCTGCCGCTGTCCATGAGCCAACAGAGGAATTGATGCCTGCTGATTTCACTCCGGAGGAAGAGGCTCCGGAAAATATCGTAACTGATGCAACCGCAGTGTATGATAGGAAAAAGATCAAAGAGATGGCTGCTTCTGAATCTGAGGAGCTATCTGAAACGGTTGAGATACAGATGTCAGCTTCTGAACCTGAAGAGCTCATTGAGACAGTTGATATACCGATGACCGAGATACCGACACCCCAGACCTCGCTGTCCGGTGAAGAGGTTATTTCCCGCCTTGATGAGATGTTTCCCACAGAGGGTGAACCTGAACCTGTGCATGCAATCGGCGCTGAAACAAGAGATATCAGTATTGATCTCCCGACTGAAGAAGAGATAGATACTTTAGGGGTGGAAGGTGTCAGCGGAACAGTTGAAATTATGCCCCAAACTGCGGAGCCTGTAGATACGACCGGGATTGTACCGGATACAACACAGGCTGAAACCGCATCATATGATCGTGAACGTATTGATGAAGTGCTCACCTCTCCTGAAACCGATGTGTATATGCATGATTCGGAGGAGAGTTGGGAACGGCAGCAGACAGAATCATTTGAAATGGATAATGTTGAAACCACAGGGCCGCTTTCCGGTGAAGAGGTCGCATCCCGTATTGATGAGATGTTTTCCGGTGAAGATGAGTCAATAGCCACAATACCCGATGAAGATATCGATGAACATGAACAGGTCGGTGAATTTTATACAGAATCAGGTGACACAGCTTCGATAGATGAAGAGGTTTCTCCTTTGGATCAGGAGGCGGTTGAAACCGGTGAGGATATGACGACCCCGGAGCTTACACTTGATGGCGATCTGAGTGATCCGGATGAAGAACCTGCCCTTGATGAAGCACCGGAAGTATCATTACTGGAAGAGGGCGGAGAGCCTGAAAAGTTGTATCCTGATTCTGACAGTACGGTCTCTCTGGAAGAAGCGGCGGTCATTGGATTGGAAGAAGAGGAGACTATTGAACCGGAAGAATCATTACCGTCCAATGTGTCACTTGAAGATGCAATGAGTATGGAAGCGGAAACAGGTATTGACACATTAGCATCACTGCCGGAAGAAGAGACTATAGAAAGTGAACCGGTTGGTGAGTTCTACACCGAATCAGGTGACTCAGCTTCTTTGGAAGGTTCTGAAGCAGTGTTAGACAGCGAAATAGAGACGCCGGTTAGTGATAGTGTGGTACAGGAGAGCTTTGCTGATGACGAATTGACGGTTATAGAGGAAAAAATTTCCGGTGATGAGATGGAATTGGAATCAATTCCGGATGAAGATGTTGATGAGGATGAACAGACAAGTGAGTTTTATACTGAGTCCGGTGATGCTGCGCCATTTGAGGATACTGAAATTGAACTCGAAAAGGAGCCTCCGGACCGTTTAGAGGAAACAGCCACATATAATCTGCCGTCCGATGAAGAAATGACAATTATTGAGGAGGAAATAACCGAAGGGGAAGAGTCGCTAACTGCAATTCCTGATGAAGATACAGATGAAAGTGAACCTGTCAGTGAATTTTATACAGAATCAGGGGCAACGGCCGAAACAGATGAAACGGTGGAAGATCGGGAAGGATTGCCGGACCTTGAAACAGTAATTGAAGAGGAATTCACCGAAGAGGCGGTGCTGGACAGTGTTGATGAAGAAGACTTTTATACCATATCCGGTGATGACACCCCCATACCATTGACAGGTGAAACTAGTATTACCTCAATTGAAAAAGAAAAGCCCGAGGAAGTTGTATTGTCCGGAGAAGAGGCTTCTTTTGAAAAAATTCAGTCTCCTGATGCGGGGAGATTAAGAAGGGAAGTTCTGGAACAGAGGGGAAAAATTGCTGAAAAGGCGGATGCAATACCGGACCATGTATTAACACCAACCCTTGCAGATATCTATTTTCAGCAGGATCAGCCATATCTTGCTGTCCAGATATATAAGCGTCTGCTTGAGCGAGATCCTGATAATGACCGGATCGAACGAAGAATTGCAGAAATTGAGCAGGTGATGAAAGAGCGTGAATCGCAGGTAGAACGGCCGGATTCTACGAAGAAAACTACGAGGAAGAAACCGGGACGCAAGAAAAAAACATCGCGAAAGAAAAGCAAAGATGATTCCCGTCCATTAAAAGGGGTGCGTATTAAAAGGAAAGTTAAAATACGCATTAAAAAGAAGAAGAGTGACTGATAACAGATAATTATATCTAACGCGGGATAAACACGCAAGTAAGTTCCTTATCAGATTCCTTTCTAAAAAACAAGAAAGCAATCTGTAAGGTACTAATGTAAATAATTTTTTCCTGAGTATATCACGTGCCTGAAGTAAGGATAAAAGAAATAAAGAGATACTTAAGAGAACATCATCTGTCCCACATACTCATTTCGGATGCAACTCTGGCTCAGTATATCAGCGGTTTTGAATCCTCAAATGTTTTTCTGCTTATCTCGGCCCGTAAGAATATTTTATTTACCGATTTCCGTTATCAGAGTGTGGCAGTGCAATTCTGCCGGAAGAATCCATTGTGGCATTTTGTTGAGATTAAAAAAAGAGGTTACGTTTTCCTCAAGCCATATCTGAAACAGCGGAGTCGTGTTGGTATACAGTCGGATTTGATAACCCTTGATGCCTTTGATCAGATAAAGAAACAGCTAAAGGGGATACGATTAATCAAATTGCATGATACACTATCCTTTGTGCCTGCGGTTAAATTAAGCCATGAAAGAAAGGCTATGCAGAAAGCCGCAGCAATAGCTGACCGGGCATATACGAAACTTCTTTCGGAGATTAAGATAGGAATGTCGGAAAAGGAGGTTGCAAAACGTTTGGAGGAGTTATGCCGTGTGTATGGCTCCGAGCAGCCGTCATTTGATACCATTGTACTTTTCGGGGCACGTTCTGCCTTACCGCACGGTAAACCTTCAAACCGGCGGTTGAAGTCCGGTGAATGGCTCCTTTTTGATTTTGGCTGTACCATCCAGGGTTATTTCTCCGATATGACAAGAACCGTGGTGATGGAAAAAGCGAATAAGAAACAAAAATATATTTACGATATCGTTGCTACCGCACAGGAACGGGCAAAAAGAGCTATTCGTCCCGGAGTGGAAGCATGCTTTGTTGACAGTAAAGCCCGTTCGGTTATTGAGGAAGCCGGGTACGGAGAATCATTCGGTCATCCGACCGGGCATGGTCTCGGATTGATTATTCATGAAAAACCAAGTATAAATAAAAATATCAAAACCGTGTTATCTGAAAATATGGTGTTTACCATAGAACCGGGTATCTACATCAACGGCTTCGGAGGGGTTCGCATCGAGGATATGATGGTTGTAACTGAAACAGGTGCCCGTTCACTGACAAAATCACCACGTGAACTATTGGAAATTTAATACTACTCCGGCGTCTGATTTTATTATACAATATTAGTATTAGAGAAAAGAACAGCAAGTAATGAATGTTATAAAAAGGATGTGCAATGGATATCCATTCGTTACTTAAGGCGATGGTCGATCAGAATGCATCCGATCTTCATCTGCGCGTAGGATGTACACCCATATTTCGTGTTAATGGGTTACTCTACCGTGCGCAGACAGATACCATTACCTTTGATATAATGGACCAGTTCGTATCCGGACTTTTAACCGATCGGCAACGGGAGCAGTTCAATCAGGAGGATGAACTTGATGTCGGCGTTGGCGTGAAAGGTGTCGGGCGATTCAGGGTAAATGTTTTTAGTCAACGCGGTACCGTGGCGCTTGCAATTCGCTCAATAAAAACTGAGATACCTACATTCACCAGTTTAAACCTCCCGGAAGTGATTCTTGATATTGCCACAAAAAACCGGGGCCTGATTCTCCTTACAGGAACTACCGGAAGCGGTAAATCCACTCTTCTTGCGTCAATGATTGATCATATTAATGAAAACAAAGCTGTTAATATTGTTACTATTGAGGACCCCATTGAGTTTTTACATAAGAACAAGAAAAGTGCGATTGCGCAACGTGAGATTGGATCGGATACACAGTCCTTTGCAAGAGCATTACGGGGATGTTTCCGTCAGGATCCGGATGTTATTCTGATCGGGGAGATCAGGGATTCCAACACCATGGAAACCGCTTTGAGCGCGGCTGATACCGGGCATCTGGTAATGAGTACGCTGCATACGATGAATGCAGTTGAGACAATAACGAGGATTGTATCATTTTTTCCGCCACATCAGCATGATCAGATACGACTTATTCTATCAAATGTACTCGTTGCGGTTATATCGCTGCGATTAATCCCTCGAAAAGACGGCCAGGGGCGAGTCCCGGCTGCTGAAGTGCTTATTAATAATGCCGCAATCGCTGAATATATTCTCGATCCGGAGAAAATGAATCTGATTCCTGAGGCTGTCGCTGACGGTTATACTCAGTACGGCTCCCAGACATTTGACCAGTCGTTACAGCAACTCTATAAAGATGAATTAATTACCTTTCAACAGGCACTCCAGTATGCGAGTAATCCCGATGATTTCCAGTTGAAGGTCGCAGGAGGTGTCTCCGGAACCTCTGACAGATCGTGGCTTGATGATGGTACCAGTTTGTAATAATTGTTGAAATGGAAATGCTCGTTACTTTTCCATTTACAAAAATGGAAAGTTATGTTAAAGTATAAAAATCAGTTTACCGTATTCGGAGGAGCTATGATGGAGAAGAGAAAATATCGTTTGTTTGGGGTTTTAATCCTGGTCGCACTGTGTATTACCCAGAGTTATGGCGGCAGTGTCGCAAAGATTAAGCGTATTGAAGGCAAAGTAAGTGTCCTGAAAAAAGGCGCTGTTAAATGGCGTGATGCACGAGTTAATATGCCGATAAATGTCGGAGATGAAATCTATTCACGTGAGGAGAGTTTTGCTGAATTGGTTTATTCTACCGGTGCAATAATCCGTTTGGACGAGAAAACAAAAGTCACTATTGATGAAGTAACCGCAAGGGGTACCAAGTCAAGCACACCAATTGGAAATATCTGGGCGAATATGCGTAAACTGACCATGTCAAAAAAGGAATTTGAGCTCTCTTCCCCCACCGCGACAGCCGCTATCCGCGGCACGGTTTTTCATATGAATACAAAGAAGGATTCATCCACTGATGTGAGTGTCTACAAAGGGAAGGTGTCAGTTGGTCCCAATAAAGAAAAACAGAAAAAGAAGCCGGCACAGCCAACGGGAAGGCATGAGATACAGGGGCCAACGGAGATTCCCGGGCCCTATGAAGTTACCCTTGATCAATGGCGGATGATTGTTGCCGGTCAGATGATTTCTGTGAATAAAGAGGGTAAATACAGTGAAAAGAAATTTGATGCCGATAAAGCGGCACAGGATGATTTTGTAAAGAAGAATCTTGAAATGGATAGAAGTTTTGAGAAGGATCTGGAAGAGAGATTGAAGAATATTAAAAAGGATGATAAAGAGTAAGTTGTTAATGTTGAAAAATAATTGTTGATAGAGGTACAGCTTTTTTGTACCTCTTTTTTTTATTATTTTTTACCTGTTCAAACAAACAAGCTGCTTAAATTCATCCTCAATAGTCAGCGGTGTAAATCCCCTTGAAAAAGCTAATGAACTGTCAAGCGAGACATCAATCGGGCGGGGAACCGGCAGGGTAGTTTTTTTCTGCAAAGTGGCTGTAAGTGGCGATGGGTCCAGCCCACAATAGTTTGCCACCTTTATACCAAAATCATATCGTGAAACGATATCTTTTCCTCCAAGGTGAATAATGCCATGAAAATTGTTTATAGCATGTAATAATCCTTTGGTTGCACTGTTCGTGCACAAAGGGGTTCGGATTTGATCGGTAAATAAATTAATCGAACCCTTTTCTTTTAATGCAGTAAAGATTGGCAGCAATGAACCTTTAGAGGCAGGGGACGGATCGCCGTACATCAGGGGCATCCTGCAGATAGCGGCGAGGGGATAGATACTGCGTATGCGTTCTTCCGCTTTCGCTTTCTGCTCACCGTAACGCATAAGGGGTGATAGCGGATCGTGTTCGGCATAGGGTGGATGCTCACCGTCAAATACCAAATCGGTTGAGGTAAACACAAAAGGTACGGCTGCTTCAGCGCACAACTCAGCCAGGTGTACCGCTGCATCGATATTTATTCGATCCGTTTCCGCGGGATTCCGCTCACAGGTATCAGGTTGTGCTTCCGCCGCGGTATGCATTACCGCATCCGGTTTGATCTCGCTGAAGAGTCGTTTACAGCCAGGGAGGCTGGTAAGGTCTGCGGAAACCGTTGTACAGTCCGGTATCTCAATAGGATGAGAAAAAACCGTTCCATAGACCTGCCACTTTTTTTTAGCATAGGCGCACAGGTTCCATCCTAAAAATCCTGAAGCTCCGGTTATAAGCAGTTTTTTCATTATAAGCAAATTCCTCCGGTTAACCCTACAGGACCAGATAATAAAACCCGCTCAATATGATACCAAAAATAAATACGATAAGAGAAGGCCCTATAAGATACGGGTATACTTTAAACAGACTTGTTTTAAAATATTCCGATGTTATAACCAGGCAGATATGCACCGGCGAGAATATCATCCCGATATACCCGGAAACATACGCAAGGACTGTTGTCGCGGCAATAACATTAAAACCGGCGTCAGTGCCGATAAGTGCAAATACAAGTGGGAAACTGGCTCCTACAAATGCAAACGCAACGCCGGTAACAATACCGGAAATAAATGGTATGAGAATAATAACCGGTATCAAGGGTATCCCCAGGGTAATAAACTCATCACGCATTTGCGATACCAGTGTTATACCAAGGTTGTTGATCGGCATAACAATTGTTGAAGAAAAACTCTGCACACCAATAATAACGAGAATGAGAAAAAAGGTTTGTTTCTTTCTAAATATTTTTACTGATGTTTTTATGGCCTCGGGATTTTTACTGAGAATAAGAACAAGGGAAATTACCAGCCCTGTAAGCATGGCAGCCAGGTTGGCGTAGATACTTTTCAGATGGAAGTGCTGGAGTAATGCAGAGCCTCCCACAGCCAGGAGTATCAGCAGCAGTATCGGTAAAAAAGTGGCACTGACAGCCTTGAGATCAAGCGGTAAGGTATCAGTATTGCTTGTCTGTTTCTGCGTATTACGAAGTAAAAACAGATAGCCGCTCCCAATGGCAATTGGAGTGATAAAAATCATCAGTCCGGAAAAATTCGCTGCACTCAGGCCCGAATAATGAATGGCAAAAATGACCCCGGGGTAGAGCGGCCACCAACACTCCCAGATATGGCGGAACCAGTAATTGATTGCTGTTTTCTTTGCCGGATTTATTTCCTGCTTATCGTCGATAGAATGAATAAATGGCGCAGAGAATATTGCACCTCCGGGCATTGGTAATAAGCCTACCAGAGCCGGTAATCCGGCAAGGAGCATGGTATGATTACGCAGCCATTGCTTTAAGGAGGTAATCGTTCGCTGCATCCTGCCCGTATTATTCAGGGACTCGGTGAAAAATAATATGAGGAGGATAACAAGTATGAGGAGCCAGTATTCCGGTTTAGCGAGACTCCGCACCTGATAAAGCAATCCGTCCGATAAACCTGCGCCGCTTATAAAGGTTAAAAGCAAGGAATGGATAATAATCGAAACACCCAGAGGAATACCCAGTCTATAGACTATAAGGATTCCCAGAAAGACGAAACCAATTTTTACTACTGCCGGAAAATGTATGATAGAGTCAATCATGAACTTTGTATAATCGCTATCGTAATTAAAACCCAATAGTTAAATAACTTCATACTCTTAATCGAAAGAAGATAACGTGACTGCCTCGTTGTCGAATATTTGCGAATCCATTCTTTCAAGGAGTTTACAAAGTTTTTTTCCTGAAAATACACGAAGTTTACCCAACGGCTGCCTCCAAACGAGTTATAAACACTTCATCGTGCAGCCTTTCTCGAACCTCTGTTTTAGATGCAGTTTCAAAAAAAAGTTCTATTGCTTCAATTAGATTTTTTCGCGCTTCTTCAATCGTATCTCCCTGACTTGCAGTATCGAGTTCAGGACACAAGGAAACATATCCGTCTCCTTCATGCTCAATTATGGCTGTAACGTTCTGTTTAATGCTCATTTTCACCCCTTTTTGTAGTCGAATTTTTGATTCAAGGAAGGTAGGAAGAGTTAAAACTCCCCTTAAATAGAGAATATTTAATCAAGCAAAAGTAATTTTTAACTCTTTGCCTAAAGTATCACTAATACGTTCAAGTGTCTTGATTGTTGGATTACACTTTCTCGGATTCTCAAGTTTTTGGTAGGCCTGATAGGAGATACCTAATTTTCTTGCTATATCAACTTGTGATTTACCATGTCTTAATTTTCTCAAGAGAAAAGCAATTTCAATATGAGGATATACTTTTATTGGATAATAGGTTTTGCCTCGATATTCTTTTGAGGATGGAAGTGAAAAACCACGTTCAAAGTCTGATTCAAGGCAAGCATTAAGGGCCTCATTAGCGCTATTTTTAGCTTCTTTTAAAGTGTCTCCATAGGTATTAATGTTTTCAAAATCAGGAAAGGAGACAAGGTAAAATCCGTCTTCCTTAATTATTCGAGCATAAAAATGCATAATTTATTTCTCCTTAATCCCAGTCTGCTTTAGTATGGCATTTAATAAACCCTTTGGCAAATCCTTATTCCCAAGAACAGGAACGGCTCTTTTCCCTTCTTTAATCATAATATGATGACTGCCGGCAATACGATCTAGAACCCACTTTTTCTTTTTAAGAAGCTTTACCCGTCCCTTGCCTGTCATAATATAAGTATACAACTTTTAGGTTGCATTGTCAACAGTTTTATAGAATGAATTGAAAAATCAAACACTGTAATTGAGCTAATACCAGTTAATTTTAATATTTTCTCCATACTGGGTTCAGTTCCAATTGTTTTGGTTGTGAATTTTAAAAAATGTCAATTTTTAATTCAAGCTGAATTGAAAGAATTCTATATATGTCAGTGTACTCTAATTGACCATCATATATTAATGCCCCGGAATCCCAAACATAATGCGGAATAGATTTGTCTTTACTTGCTAATGCCATGTATGCATTCAATCCGACACCAATAATTTTAGTAAAATGTATACCAATACCTCCATTGACACCTATTCCGTGAGCTGAAAAATAATCATTTGCATCTTGATTAAAGAGATAGTACCATGGATTATACCCTAATCCTATTTCAAAAAATAGGGAAGGATATACTTCCTTCTTATAAATATTAACTCCCAACCCGATATTACTACTAACAAAATTATTTGTAAACGGCTTTATAAGAACATTATTGTACTGCAAAAAGAGTACAATTTTTTCATTAAGTCCATATCCCATTTTGTAATTAAGTAAAAAAGGTACATTAGCCTTAACATCACGGTCATTTGTGTTTTCAATTTTTCTATAACTATTTTTTCTTAACGAAATACCAGTGCCTGTTCCAAGCCCAACATACAGACCCTTGCGATTTCCATCAAAGGCAGATAATTCCGGAATAGTAAGTAAAATAACGAGCGAAAAAATATTTATTAAAAAATGTTTAGCCATAAAATTCCTAATGATGCTATTTACTAGCTAGTTGAACATTTTATTGTTCTTTCATTTAAATCATATAAAATTATTACTTTACTACAATTTTTGTTTATGTAGAACTCCTCACATTGGCTAAAATGCTCATCTATGGTTCGAATAGAAACTTTAACCACATAAGTACCACTCTCAACAGTGTCACCTTTAAAATCTCTTCTATCCCAATCTATGAGAACAATGTCATTATTCACACCAGCGATAATTAAGTTATAAATATAAACAGATTCATTATAATGATTATAAACCTCGAAAATCGCATCCACTACGCTAGAATTTAATATATAAGTAGACCTAGTTATCGTTGGTTCATCACAATTTAATGAGCTTTTTTCTGATAATTCATTAACACTATTCTGACAGGACATAAGAATAACTGAAAAAATCAATATAATTAGATTTTTATAACTCATTTTATTTTACTCCTTAAGGTAGGCAACTACTATATCTGCTGATTTTTTTTGCTATCCCCTCGTAAGAATTTGCCGGAAATATTAAAGTAATTAATTCTTATATAATATATTCCTCGCCCTATGTAAATGGAGGATATAAACGGACAATAGGAAGTTTAAATGAGCAATAGGATGTTTTACATCCATTTCGAATTATCCTTTAGTTACTTCCATATTTCAGTAATAGGGATAATGTACTATCAATCGCGCATACTGACCGGTTTACCGAGGATTTCCGACCAGATAACAGCTTTTCTCAGGCGCGCTGTTGTATCAGTGATTTGTGCCGATAGACTATGGGTATATGGATTGTAGGGGTCTTTTTCTTTTTCTACGGGTTTGGAGGGCTCTATTTTGATTTCAGGAATTGTTGCTTCAGGATCAATTTCATCTAGTACATTGTCAAAAGTACCGGCCTGTTCCAATACCTCATTCTGCGGTTGCATTTCGGAAAAAAAAGTGCCAAGAGTGCTCTGGAGGTTTCCAAGAAACGGGTTCCGCGGTTTAGGTTTTTTTGAAGTATCCGACGGTGTTTGCTGCTGTTTCTTCTTTTTCTTTGCCGCCATAGCAATAATTGTCCAGATAACCAGAAATATAATAGGTATTAATTTTTCAAAGGATTCCATATTAAATCCGATCGGGAAAGATTGTATTACCGTGAAGATTTCTCAGTATACAAATACGGTAATACAATCTATTAAAAAATTATTTCTTCTTTTCTGCATCATCAGGTTTGCCGCCAATTGCATTACGCATTTGGGTATCAGCAGCGATGTTTTTCATTTTATAATAATCCATAATACCAAGGTTACCCTGCCTGAAAGCTTCAGCCATCGCAAGCGGTACCTGGGCTTCAGCTTCAACTACCTTAGCACGCATTTCCTGTACCCTGGCTATCATTTCCTGCTCGGCAGCAATAGCCATTGCCCGTCGTTCTTCCGCTTTTGCCTGGGCAATCTTTTTATCAGCTTCAGCACGGTCAGTTTCAAGCTCTGCACCGATATTTTTACCCACATCAACATCCGCGATATCAATCGAAAGAATTTCAAAAGCGGTCCCGGAGTCCAGCCCTTTTTCGAGTACGCGTTTAGAAATAGTATCAGGATTTTCAAGTACGGACTTATGTGATGCTGCTGAACCGATTGTTGTCACAATTCCCTCACCAACACGGGCCAGAATGGTCTCTTCACCGGCGCCACCGACTAACCTGTCAATATTTGCCCGTACGGTGACGCGAGAAATCGCTTTTAGCTGAATGCCATCTTTAGCGACTGCTGCAACCAGCGGTGTCTCAATGACTTTTGGATTAACGCTCATCTGTACTGCTTCCAATACATGACGACCTGCAAGGTCTATCGCAGCCGCGCGTTTGAAATCCAGCGGGATATTTGCCTTGTCTGCAGCTATAAGTGCCTGAACAACGCGCATGACATTACCACCGGCAAGGAAGTGTGATTCCAGGTCGTCAGGGCTTATTTCGATCCCGGCTTTTACCGCCATTATTTTTGATTCTACAATAAGTTTCGGCGGTACTTTCCGAAACCGCATGAAGACAATGTTAAGCAGACCGACTTTGGCGCCGGAAACCAGAGACTGAAACCAGAGTGAAATAGAACCGAGCGCAAAAAAGACAAACAAAAGGAGAACAAACCCGAGAATGCCAATAAAAATGGTACTGATATTCATACGTCCCACCTTTCCTTAAATTAAATTTTATGTATCCGTTTCCAGTTTGTTAACAACAATTCGATTGCCATTTACCGATGCAACGATAATGGCTGTATTTTTCTCAAAATAGTCGCCCTCGGAGACTACATCAAAACGTTTATTTCCTATGATAGCTCTACCTGCCGGACGAAGGTCATGTATCACGGTACCGGTTTTTCCGATAAGGCTTTGCAGGTCATTGTCCTGCGAAGTAACCCCTTCCTGCCTGGAAAGCGTTTTTTTCAGAGTAAGCGGTGAATTAGCAAGAATCTTAATGCCGATCAGAACAAGAATCGGAAATATAATAACATCTGCACTGACAAAAATAAATCCGACGCCTGTTGAAATGCAAAACGCTAAATACAGTGAATATCCACAAACTGCGCATGCGGCAACCGTAAGAATGCCACCCGAAGGAAGGACAAATTCTGCGAGTATAATAATCACCCCTAAAAGTTGAAGACCGATCGGCAGCAGAAGTTTACTCAACATTTTCAGTTCCTTTTATAACGACAATACGATTACCAATGATTTCGGTGACGGTCACGGATTCGCCCTTGACAACAAACTCTCCGTCAGTAACAACATCATAGACCATATCACCGAATCGTACACTGCCTGACGGACGCAGTGTTTTTGTAACAACACCCCTGTCGCCCGCAGAAATGTCGAGGGATGATGCTGAAGTGACATGTGATTCGGCAAGAGTCGCTGAGAGGTAAGGGCCGGGGATCAGTTTTGACATTCTTGGAAACAGGTAACGAAAAAAGAGAACAATGAGTATTACCGAGCCGAACATGCTGATAAGGATGGTTGAAATATTTTTTTGAAGCAGTTCCTTTTGCCAGGGGAGTTCCGGCTTTGGGATAACAAAGTCCTGCAGGGAAAGGATCATTCCGACGGCCATGAATGCCATACCTGCAATACCGATGACGCCAAAACCCGGAATAACAAAAAGCTCAACACCGAGTAATAAAATACCGATGACTATAAACAGCATTTCAGTGTAATCGGCCAGCCCAACCATATACTGACTGCCAAAAACAAGTGCAAGGCATATAATGCCGATAATACCAGGCAACCCGAAGCCCGGGGCCTTTAACTCCGTATAGAGAGCGGCAAACCCGATCATCATCAGTATTGGTGCGATCGTACCGATAAAACTGACAAATCTTTCCGACCAGTTTGTTTCTATTCGTGTCAACGTATAGTCTTCAATATGTAAGGCGGTAAGGAGTTCTTCGATATTGTCCACACTGCCAAAAGAGAATCCAAGATCAGCCGCTTCCTGATCATCCATAGTTAAGAGCTCACCACGTTTAACTATGGTCTTTTTTGATACGATACGTCTCTTCTCGGCTGGAGTCAGGTCTGCAAATCCTGTAGAATCAACATAGATGACCGTATCAGGCAGGGTAACTTTCATTACAATCATTTGTGCCGTGACCATCGCTTCCGCTAGTAGTGCCGGATAGTTATTTCGCTTTGCCAGTGCGCGGAATCTGGCACGTAAAGGAGACTGGAATTTCTCACCGAGCATTTGCGGGCCCTCTTTGGAATAGGTGATAGGGGCACAATCGCCAATGGTGGTATTATGCTTCATTGCGAGTTTACTGCAGGCAAGTGCAATGAGGGATCCGGCAGAGATGGCCCTGTTTTTTACGTAGGCAATCGTTCTGCCGACAGGAAGCGATGAAAGAGTATCCACGATTTGCAGTGCAGCATCAACCCGTCCGCCGAATGTATCCATTTCAAGGATAAAGAGCGTGTTAGCGTCTGATTGATGATCCCGTAATGCCCTGCCGATATATGCTGCTAATGCCGGATCTACATTACCGGAAACCGGAATGATAATAACGTTCCTTTTTACTTCATTAACACTGTCAACCTGTGCTGACAGGGAGGTACCAAATGCGAAAATGAATAGAAAAAGTACGGGATACACTAAGGATTTAATACTATAATATAGAGATTGCATAAGTACAAAATATCGTTTGTGTTGTAGGGTGAGTCAATAAAATTTGTATACAATATAGTATTTAATACCAGTGGAGAGATATGGATACATTCCGTTCGACGATGTGTTACCCGAATGTGCAGGAAATGATATTAGCCGGTGGCGAGGATTCGCGTCCTCATCCCTTTAACAAGGAGCGGGTAAAACCGGCAGTGCCCTCAGGGTGAAAATACCGGATTATCGATAGAAAAGTACGGGTCATGCCGGGTGACGGAATCGGTTATAATCTTGAGGAAGACAGGAAACGCTTTTTTGTTAGTGATTCGGGAATCGTTGTCCTTTGTCAGCCATCACGTTCCTACCTCCAATAAATAAAACCTGCTGGTAACAGATATGCACAAATTGTGCAAAGGATTTTATTGCAATTTTTACTGGATTTAATGATGCCCATTAGTATTTTTTTAAAACAAGTGGTTGTTTCTCGATGTGGCGTTAAAATCCTATCCGTACCTTGATAATATCAAGGGTTGAATATACTTTAATTGTATGCTGAATAAGAAACGGTTAAATTAGATATAGCGCCCCATTGTTTGCATAGTACAACCTTTCACAAATAAATATTATTATGCAGTCAAAATCAGAAGCCCTCTATTTCAGGGATATAAACCGCTACAAAGTCCTCACCGATGAAGAGGAACTTGTACTGGTAAAGGCAATTCAGGACGGGAAACCCGGCGCTACGAATAAACTGGTTGTCTGTAACCTGCGCTTTGTGGTTAGTGTAGCGCGTCGTTATCGCGGGCGCGGTTTGAGTTACCTGGAACTTATTAACGAGGGGAATATCGGCCTTCTGAAGGCTGCAAAACGCTTTGATATTAAGAAACAGGTAAAATTCATTTCCTATGCGGTGTGGTGGATACGTCAGTCTATCCAGAAAGCTATTTTTGAGCAGGCAGGTACTGTTCGAATACCTTTGAATAAGATTGCCCTGGTGAACCGATTTAAGAAAGCGCTGGATGCCAATAAAGGAAATTATAATAAGACAATGATGTTGGATGAGTTCAGGAAATATGAACAGGAAATCGTTGATGTTATGGATAAAACACGGGGGATCTCTCTTGATTCTCCGATTGCAAAAGAGAATAACTCGGAAGATAATATAAAAACACTGCAGGATGTGCTGGGAGAAAAACCGAATCAGGATGAAGAGAGTGAGCGCAGGGAACTCTCCACTATTCTTGAGAATGTAATGCAGAATATTACCAGCCGTGAGGAAAGAATTTTACGGATGTACTATGGGCTCAATTTTTCCCGCCAGTTTACCCTTGAAGAAATAGGCAATGAACTCAGCTTGACCCGGGAACGAGTGCGCCTTATCAGAGATAGGTCCCTCAGAAAACTTTACAAAAACCAGACTTCACGGGAAAAGCTATTTCCCTTTATGAACCAAAATATAGATGAATAACGGTATTAAAGATTAATGGTATAATCACGTAACATTTTCAGGAATGCAGCTTCATCGATAATATCAATTCCCAGTTGTTGTGCCTTATTAAATTTTGATCCGGGTTCTTTTCCTGCAATTACTGCTGCAGTTTTTTTACTTACCGATGAAGAAACCTTTCCTCCCAGTTTTTCTATATACTCTTGTGCCTGGTCACGAGTGAATTCCTCAAGACTGCCGGTTAGGACATACGTTTTTCCGGTCAACGGCCGTGGTGCTTCTGATTCCTGATCTTTATCACCGCTACAATTGACTCCAGCTGCTCGCAAACGGTTAACAAGTTCTCTGTTTTTCTCCTGTTGAAAATATAATGTAACACTTGCAGCCATGTTTGGCCCGATGGTATCTAATGCAGTAAGCTGTTCGACAGTCATTGCCGCCAAATCCTTAATATCATCAACTGCTGCTGCGAGAATTTTTGCTGATTGAGCACCTATCATACGGATGCCAAGGCCGTGGATCAGGCGGTGGAGGGGATTCTTTTTTGCATTGTTGATTGCGGTTACTGCATTCTCCGCTGATTTTGTACCCATACGTTCCAATTCTTTGAGCGCATCAGTTGAAAGGGTAAAAAGGTCTGCAGGAGTTGAAACTAAATTCGTGGTAATAAGTTGTTCAATAATAGCGGGTCCGAGTCCTTCAATATTCATTGCTTCGCGGGAGACAAAATGGTTCAGCGACGCAAATATCTGTGCCGGGCATGAAGTATTTATACAACGAAGAGCAACTTCACCCTCAATTCGAATAAGGGAAGACCGGCATGAAGGACAGGTGTCTGGTGGTGTAAAAGAGGTATCTGTCGTTCGTTTATCGCGTGAAACTACCCGTATTACTTTAGGGATGATCTCACCGCTCTTTTCTATTTCAACAATGTCTCCAACCTGAATGTCGAGGCGGGCAATTTCATCATAATTATGCAGGGTGGCATTTCGAATCGTTGAACCTGATAACAGAACCGGTTGTAACCGGGCAACCGGTGTTATCACACCGGTCCTGCCTACCTGGGCATCTATTGAGAACACTTCCGTTTCCGCTGTTTCCGGCTGATATTTATAGGCAATAATCCAGCGTGGACTCTTTGCAGTGGCGCCAAGATCGCTTTGCTGCTCCAGGTTGTTCACTTTAATGACAACCCCATCGACAGGATAGGACAGGTCGTTTCTTTTCTCGTTCCACTCATTACAAAAATGAATCACTTTTTCTGCTGAAGTTAGAGGCTCAGAGTGGATTACCGTTGGGAAACCCTGTTGCGCGAGAAACGTGAGGTTGTCGCTATGGCTTTGGATATGAGATTCAGAGAGCAGGAAGTGTGTTGCAAAACTGAGACGCCGTTTGGCAACTTCTCTGGGATCAAGAGATTTTACCGTTCCGGCTGTGGTGTTGCGAGGGTTCTGCATTGGCTGCTGGCCGTTTTCGGTAAGTGATTCATTAAGCCGCTGAAAGTTTTCAAATGTCATATAAATCTCACCGCGCACTTCAAATGAACCCGGGAAGTCGACTACGAGAGGTAAGGAACGAATCGTACGAACATTGTTGGTAATATCATCGCCGATGGTACCGTTACCCCGGGTTACAGCCTGTACGAGTTTCCCGTTCACATATCGTATTGCGCAGGCAATGCCGTCAATCTTCAATTCTCCTATGAAAGTGATATCATCGGTGCCGATATTTTTTCCGGTACGTTTAATCCACTCAAGAAGTTCCTCTTCCGAATAGGTGTTATCGATACTCATCATGGGAGTGCTGTGTTCGACTTTGGTAAACTCTCTCGTAAGGTCATCACCGATACGCCGGGTGGGGGAGTCAGGTTCTACAAGGTTAGAGAGATTTGTTTCAAGCTCTACTAACTCATGATATAATTCATCGTATTCTTTATCGGGGATGAGTGATTCGCCACGGCCATAGTAGGCTGTATCGTATTTCCTGATGAGAGAATAAAGTTCCGTGATGCGATCTTGAGGAGATTTCATAATTAGCTGAGTTTGTTAACTGCGATTGATGCAGAGCCGATAATTCCGGCATCATTTTTTAATTTTGCCTGTACTACTTTCACAGCCCGCGCGGGGACCGTATAGGCACGTTTCATCATTTCATTTCTTGCCGGTTCGAGAAGAAGATCACCGGCATTTGCAATACCGCCGCCAATGACGATAATTTCAGGATTAAGAATATTGATATATGACGCAAGTGCTATGCCAAGATAGGTGCCGACTTCAGATAAAACAAGTTTAGAGAGGTTATCTCCGGCCTGTGCTGCCATGGCAATAGCTTTAGGGGTAATTTCACCATCATCAAGAAATTGGTTGATAGTACTTTCCATTTCCTTATGGAAGTGATATGCTTTAAAACGGTCTATGATCCCGTCTTTATTGGCATATCGTTCAATACAGCCATAGCTGCCGCAGTTACAGAGTAATCCGTTGCTGTCAATTGTCATATGGCCCAGTTCGCCTGCGGTGAATGATGTTCCCTGATATAACCTGCCGTTCAGTATAAGTCCACCACCTATACCGGTACCCAGGGTAAGTGCGATAATATTGGTATACCCTTTTGCAGCGCCGTAAAAAAATTCACCCAGCGCCATGGCATTGACATCATTATCAAGAAAAGTCGGCAGCTTAATAATTTTCTCTATTGCCGGAGTAAGGTAGTAACCGTTCAGCATCTTAAGGTTTGTTACAAATATAAGTTGCCCTGTTTCGGGATTAAGGAGACCGGGTGCACCAATACCCGCACCAATAATCTCTTTAATTGGGATGCTGCTTTCAGAGATGGTCTGTAATACGCATTTGCCGAAATGAGCAACCAGAGCGTCTGCATCAGAACTGATATTTGATTCATATGAACGCTTGATTTGAATATTGCCCCTATCATCTGTAATACCAACTTTAATAGCAGTGCCACCCAGATCAATGCCAAGATAGTAACTCATTATTTATCTCCTGCTTATACTGTAATCAAAACTAAATTATCAAAATCAAAAATAATTCATTGTGGTGAAAGTATATATGAATATAAGGAAGAATTATACCTGGAATAATCAGGATAAACTATTTAGTGTCTGTCCGAAAACGTCATTCCCGCACGTTTCTGGCGGGAAACTACAAAAACTATAATAGAAACAACCTGAAAGGTTGAACCTCTCTAATGTTCAGAATGAAATGACAATCCAGTGTTTTTTGACAAATAGAAGCATGGATTCCCGACACAAACATTCGGGAATGACCTTAAAAAGGTGGTGTTTGGCGAGAAACTATTTAGTCGATTCCCGGTACTGCGCCCATTCAGGCTCATTCTCAAAGATCCACCGGTAGTGTTTTTTCCCATCCAGCAATTCTGCAGCTTCCTCATCACAGATGACTGTACAGTGGGGATGCAATTGCAGTGCTGATGCGGTAACCATGGAGGTGATCGGTCCTTCAACCGCTTTTTTAAGGATTTCTGCTTTTTTGAATCCGGTTACCAGCATAAGACAGCGCTTGCTCTCGAGTATGGTACCGACTCCCATGGTTATAGCCCTGCGCGGCATTTCATCCGGATTGTCAAAGAGCGGCCTGTTTTGTTCCATTGTCTCTGGGGTAAGTGCTTTTACCCGTGTCCGTGATTTTAATGCGGAAAGGGGCTCATTAAATCCGATATGTCCTGCGCGGCCTATACCAAGCAGTTGTAAATCGATACCGCCACACTGTTGGGTAAGTTTATCATACCTGTCGCACTCCTCTTCAATATCTTCCGCCATGCCATGCGGGACATGGGTATTGCGAATGTCAATATTCACTTTGTTAAAAAGGTTTTTATTCATATAGGATCGATAGGAGTTTTTACCATCACTGGGGATGCCGACATATTCATCCAGGTTGAAAGTACGGCAGAGAGAAAAATCGAGGTCGTGGTTCTCATGAAGGTCCACGAGAACCGGATAGACCAATTCCATGGTCCTGCCCGTTGCAAGGCCGAGGACAAGGTGCGGCATTTTCCTCAATGCCGAAGCAATAACCTGTGCAGTAAGGTACGCTGCTGCGTGTTCGTCTTTCCGGATGATAACTTCCATATCATGTATACCCTTTTGTTGGGAATAACGAGGTTACAAATTTAAAAAGGAGTTATATGTACTTAATTATATAATCCAGTGGTTTGGTGTTCCCAGTGCTTTTTAAAAAAGTTTGATAATAAAAATATAGTTCTCCAGTACAATATACTACAGAGATTATTTTTTAATAATGGAAACTAAATTACGTATCATTAACGATACCTCCCGTTCAGCAGCATTCAATATGGCTGCCGATCTTCACCTTCTCTCTCTTTGTATAAAAGTCCCACTTGTTTTTATTCGATTTTATTCATGGGCTGTACCAACAATTACCCTGGGGTATACTCAGAATCCGGAGGAAAGTCTTCATAAAGATGCTTTGGATAAAGAAGGTGTTTCCTGGATCCGGCGTCCAACAGGCGGCAGAGCAGTGCTTCACTGCCAGGATATCACCTATTCATGTGTCTTCTCAAAAAGCATTGCAGAGATGGGTGATGGAATTTCTGAAACCTATCACCTCATATCGGAATGCCTGATATATGGATTAAAACAGTCCGGTATACATTGCAGTCCCCATAGTTTTTTTGTCAATGCACATGCAGTAAAACGCGAGATTAAGCTGCCCTGTTTTCTTGCGCCCAACAGAAGTGAAATCATGTATCATGGGAAAAAACTAATCGGTTCGGCGCAGAAACGTACTGCTGACGCTGTCCTGCAGCATGGATCCATACCATTGAACGGGAAATTCCGGGACGTGCCATTGTATCAGAATATCAGTGAAGAACAGCTGAAGGTATTTACAAAACTGCTGCATCAGAAGTGTACCTGTATTGAAGAGTGTGTGCCTGATTATAATAAGAGCTTGTTACTTGAAAATTTACAAGAAGGATTTGGCAGCATTTTGCCCTTTCCGGTAGAAATAAAAAGATGGACTGAGGATGAGGTGAAAGAAATCGGGAATATTGCCGGGAGTGAAGCGTTTAAAAAATTATGGATGGAATGATAGCTAGTTATAATTTAATTTAAGTAGGGGGAGGTTTCCCCCTCGGTTGGCTTATGGCCTCTACTTCATTAGTGATGTATGCAGTTGTAGTCGTGGTCAAACAATTACCTCCCTTAGCAAACTTGCTGTAAGTCAAAAATTGTATTCTTAACGGTCATCCGACTTTTAACTAACAGCAAGTAAGCTCACTGCGGTAATTGTTTTACGCTACCCCCTATAATAACAGGGAATATTCATGAGAAAGCAAAACATAATAGATTATTCAATACTTATTATAATTGTTATAAATGTTGTGATAATTAATTGTGGTAAATGGAAAGAGCATGAGTTGCCGAAGGATGAAGGTGTTTCTTTAGCTTTTAATTACGATTCGCTGGTGAATTGTGCCAGGGGTTTTACTCCTGCACTCGGAAAACAGGGCGGGACTCTTACCCTGCCGTTGTATGCCGAACCTGCTACTTTTAATCCCATACTCGCACCGGGCGCTGTACCTCATATGTATGAAGGGTTGGTCCGTATTGACGGCGCCACCGGAGAACCACAACCCTGTCTGGCAGAAGACTGGGTAGTCTCCGAAGATAATTGTGAGTGGAAATTTTTTATCCGGAGAAATGTCTTATGGTCGGATAGTATACCATTTTCGGCTTACGATGTTGCGTTTACTTTTAATAAGCTTATTTATAACGAAAATATATATCCAAATATTTCCCGGGATATGTTTACCATTAAGGGAGGCAGGATACGGGTAACTGTACTCGATAGTTTTACGGTCCTTTTCATCCTGCCGAAGGTTTTCGCGCCATTTCCCGGTTACATGACTCAGGAGATTCTTCCGAAGCATGCCTACGAAAAATGGCTGAAAAATCGTGCGTTTTCAGATTCTCTTTCCATTAAAACTTCCCCACAGATCATGGTCGGGACAGGTCCCTTTCTCCTTGCCTCATATACTCCCTACAGCAATCTTACTTGTGTAAGGAATCCTCTGTATTGGCGGCTGGATAGTGTAGGAAACAGTCTGCCCTATCTCGATTCGATTATATATATCATAGAGTCTGACCTGGATGAGGCGCAGGAGAGTTTTAAAAATGGTGAAATCGATTATCTCGCAGCAGACGGTAATGATTATGCAGAACTTGACGAAAAGGATTCTGCGTATTCACTGTTTCATTTAGGTCCCGCACTGGGTAGTAACTGCATTCTTTTTAATGTAAACAGCAGAGTGGACAGCAGTTCGGGAAAACTCTATGTTGATGCAAAGAAATTGGCCTGGTTCTGGAATAAGAACTTCAGGAAAGCTGTTGCCCATGCAATCAACAGGCAAAGAATTATTGATGTGTATATGAAAGGAAGAGGCTATCCGCAATGGTCTCCCCTCAGCCCTGCGGTCGGCCATTTTTATAATTCTGCCGTTGTAACGTACCCCTATAATTTGCAAAAAGCAGACACGCTTTTACGGGAAGAGGGATTTAAGGATCGTAACGGTGATGGTTTCCTGGAGGATCCTGACAGTAACACGATTGAATTCAACTTTGTTGTTAATAGGGGCAATACATTTCGTAAAAATATCGCTGAGATTATCTGTATGGATTTAGAACGGCTGGGAATTAAAGTACACTTGAACAGTATAGATGCGAAAATCATTCACAAAAATCTCTATTATCCTCCTTACGACTGGGACATGGTCATGCTCGGTTTCTCCGGTGGTTTTGAACCTCATCTGGGGCGGGACATATGGCAATCTTCCGGAAAACATCACCTGTGGGCTCCCGGTCAAAAGAAGCCTGCTACGCAATGGGAAGCGCGGATAAATCACCTCTTTGACGCCGGCACCGCGATTCTTGACAAAGAGGGGCGTCAAGCTATCTATCATGAATGGCAGTATATTGCATCCGATGTGCTGCCAATGATTTTTACCGTCAGGAGTGAGAGAATCCTCTGTATTTCAAACAGGGTGAAAAATGTTAATCCTTCGGTGCATGGGGGATTGCTGCATACTATTGAGAAGTTGTTTGTTAACGCCGAGTGATACGCTGATATCGAAAGTAAACTATCGTTTGAAACGTGAGTGAATTTCAGTAGTAAATCGATATTGAAATAGTAGAAGTTGATTTTTTTACTTTGCCATTCAGTTATTTTAAATCTATCAATAATTTGTTGCCTGGTAAAAAAAAAGGTGAAAACATGTTACCTGAAGATGATACAATAAATAGAATAAAAGAAATTATTGTAAAATATTATAACCCGGATAAAGTTATTTTATTCGGTTCGTATGCTAAAGGGAATGCTGAAATAAAAAGTGATATTGATATACTCATTATTTCTGACAGGGAGAAGCATTTACCGCGATATAAAAGGGGATTGGATGTTCGTCTGAAGTTATCTGAAGTTGAAAAACCCAAGGATATACTTTTTTATACGCATGAGGATATTAACCGCTGGAATGGTGTAAAACATAGCTTTGTCAGCGAAGTGCTCAGGGAAGGAACCGTTCTTTATGAACGATAAGATGAAAGAATATATTAAAGCATGGCTTAATAAAGCTGATTCGGATTTAAAAAACGCCGAACTGGTTCTTGGTGCAGAAGATGAAAATCTACCCTATGATACTGTATGTTTTCATTGTCAACAAGCGGTTGAAAAATATCTAAAAGCGTATTGCACCTATCATGACATTAGTTTTCCTTATACACACAATCTGGCTGATCTTGCAGCAAAATTACAGAAAAAAGATAAAAATATTGAATCTATTAGAAGAGATGTCGAGACATTGACACCCTATGCAGTTGAAATTCGATATCCTGATGACACCTATCTTCCATCAAGGGAAGATGCTCAAGATGCTTATGAAATAGCAGTACGAATTAAAAAAATAGTAACAACAAAGATTAACTTTGATTTAGCAGATTGATACTCTTGAGCTTCTTAATTTAATATAAAGGGGTGTGATATAATAATAATGGTTGTTGTTATTATTCCTCCAACCCATCCTCCTCAACATCTTTCGTCAGAACCGCAAGCTTCTGTGCAGCTATTTTTCTATACACCTCTTTGGGCTCTCTCTTTTCTCCATTAACCGTTAACAGATCTTCAACGGCAATGCCGAAATGTTCCTCATTTTCTTTGAGGAAAGGATGAATCAGTTCCCAGTCAGCATCACTCAAGTCTCTGTATACTCCTCCATTAAGTTGTTCTTCAACCAGCTTTCTGTGAGGGTCCCGTACATAAATTGCGCCGCCGGAAGCAAGGGAGAATATATTTGAGCCTGAATAGGGTGTGTCATATTCTTTAATCGCACCGGTACGTTCGTCAAAACAGATACCATTAAGGATGACAAATCCGCCGCCCTTCAGTGGATCCCCTGCCATGAACGATTCGGCCAGGTAGTCTAAAGCGGTTCCGTTAATAACCACTTTGGGCTTGCCCACGGCATTGATAAGCGGCCGGCCTGCGGCATTACCCATGACAAAAACCGAGCCGCCCTTCGCACCGTACATGAAAGTCTGACCAACATCGCCATGTACAACCAGTTTGCCGGATTTCATGATCTGGCAAAGCTGGTCCTGTGCGTTGTCATGGACATGGATTTCCATACCGTCAATACCAGATGCAAGATAGTCACCTGAAGAGCCGTACACATCAATTCTGACACCTTCAGTCGCCGGTCCCAGGCCGTTACCGGCAAAACGCTGTCCCCGATACTTGAAAACGATAAATTGTTTCCAGCCAAGATCAAACGCTTTTTTAATAAGCACCGCATCGCAGGTATCATCTTGCGGTGTGAATTTTTTCGCATTGATGATTAATGTAGTTTCATTACCTTTAGGAGTATGAATAGCATCTCTGGATTCAAAATCGATAAGGCAATAGGTAGAGTCGGCATTATCAGTAATCATGCGTGTGTTTAAAAGAATATCGTCTATAGTTTCCCTGAAAATCTGTAAAGCGGAACTTCTTTTAATTGTACCGGTATCATATCTCCTGTCATTAAGCAGCGTTAACGCTTCAATAGCAATTGCTTTACCGGCATCGTTTTGCAGCGCATATTTTTTCACTGCGTTAATACAGTAACGAAGTGCATTCCCGTTAAATTCTTTTATACTGTTTTTAACATAGTCAAAAATCTTCCTTGCGTTATTTTCCTCCAGAGCACTTTCAATCCCGTTTTTCACTGCATCGTCCGGAGTCGCAATCTCAGCAGAAAGGTCACACACAACTCGGTCTTTTACGGTTTCAATAACGGTACCGAATTTATCCGTGCAGGTAAGTTTTGATGAGCCGTTTTTGTTTTTCATGGTGAAAACAAACGCACCGCCGTCAGTATAGCTTCCGCCACGGGCATTCCAGTATTTATCAGCGATTGGCCTGAATCGGCTGTCTTCCTGTGCCAGTGATTTCAGGGTTGCATCGATCGCCTGTTTCTCGGAGCAGATTAATCCGATCTGAACCTCGCCTTCCTGCAGGGCAAAGACCTGGGGCCGCAGCATTGAGGTGTCGGTAATACCGATAAGCTGGAATTCCCTGTTAGCAACATCGTTGCGTGAAATAATAAAAAACCACGGACCGTCGGGTGATGAGCTTACATGGTGGGTTTGAATTGCCTTGTATATTTTCTGCTTTTCTTCAGGAAGCATGTCAAAATCCAGCTCGGAAGTCGGCGCCATTGCTTCAATGAGATACTCGAGCGGGTATTTATAGACACGTCCCCACAGGTCCAGAAGGAGAACTGCTTCCTCTGTATCGGTAAGGAAAAGCGGGTGATAGTTCTTCTGTTCCAGATACTGGCTGACTGAAAAGTAATTGGCAAAGTCTCCGTTGTGTACCAGTGCAGCATTCATTGAGCTGAAGGGATGACAGCCGCCCGGATGCCAGACACGCCCCCGTGTGGGATAACGCTGATGTGCAATCCAGGCATGGGCTTTCAGGTCTTCCAGTTTGTAATACTCAATAACCTTTTCAGCAAAACCCACCACTTTCAGAATCATTATATTTTTCCCGCTGGAGAGAACGAACGCCTGCTTATCTCCCAGCGAAGCATAATATTCGGTATTTATTTTATAGCAGTTTTGAGAGATGAGTTCTTCCTCCGCATCTTCTTTCGAGAGCGATTGCAGGTTATTATCTGCAACGAACTGTGCAAGAGCATCTTCTTTTACACGAATGAAGTAACGGACTACACCAGGAGGCTTAACTTCCAGACCGATGGACCGGTAATCATCGATTCTATCCAGCGTATCGGATTTGTCCACAATAAAGTACGGGTTTATAAAGCGGTTTTCAAGATCTTCCTGAACATCATTCTCGATTAAGGCAATATGCAGCATGAAGTCTTCGTCAAGCATCTGCTGAGAAATACCGAGCTGTTCGGGAATAAATCCCATAGCTGAGATGCCGCCGCCTTTACCGTTACCGCGGTTTCTCATCTGATAGGACGGCTCAAAGATATTTTTCCCGCTTACCGGAATAGAGCAGATAAACCCGGTAACACCGCATCCTCCCTCTTCTTCAACTTTGTAGTTACCATGAAAAGGAAGGTGTTCAACAAGCTTTTTTCTCGATTGAATAATTTTTTCTGCGTTATTCATATATATCACCTGATTATTTATTATAGTCGATATGGGAGAGCAGATCCGTTCTGCCCACAAGTTCAGTTACACTCTTCATGCCGAATTTCTGCAGTATCTTAACCAGTTCATCATGCCAGGCATTGAAAAGATTGGTCAGACGCTGCGATGCATATTCCTCATCGTAAAGGGCCGCCAGTTCGGGATCGGTTGAGGCGATACCGCGTGCGCAGCCTCTTCCGGATTCACAGTTACCGCACCGCACACACTCAAGAGCAACCATCTCAGCCGTGGCAATAACGACACCGTCAGCACCGAGACAGATAGCCTTGGCTACGTCGTGCGCATTACGGATGCCGCCTGATGCAATAAGGGTAACCGCATCACGGGCGCCCTCTTCCTCAAGGAAGTTGTGAACCTTTGGAATGGCGTATTCTATAGGCATGGCTATATTTTTCTTTGCTATATCAGGAGCGGCACCGGTTCCGCCATACCCGCCGTCAATATGAATGATATGGGCATTCGCGTAGTACGAACCCACTGCCACCATGTCAACATCATTGGGTGTTGATACTTTCACGGAAACAAGTGCCGTCGGATTCATTTCCCTGATCCAGTCAACGTGTTTTTTATGGTCTTCGATAGAATAAACTGAATGGAATGGAAAGGGCGAAAAGAGTGAGGTTCCTTTCACCGCTTCACGTATTTTAGAGATAGCCTCAGTATGCTTTTCTCCAAGGAGATGTCCGCCGAGTCCCGGTTTCGCACCCTGTGCATATTTTAATTCAACTATTCGGACCCTTTTAATTGTCTCTTCACTGACGCCGAACAGGCCGGTAGCAACCTGGGTAATTACATGGTTGTCATAGGGCTTGAGTGCATCGGGATACCCGCCTTCACCGGTGCAGGTAAAGGTATTCCACGCCTGCGCATTGCGGGCACGGGATACAAGGGTCGTCAGGCTGCAGGAGCCGAAAGACATACCACCGCAGTATACCGGCAGGCCGATTTCCATATCAGCCCGTCCATCGTTGCGGCGGTTCAGTTTAATAGTTGTAGAAATCTCTTCAGGATTAACCTCGGGAGGATTTTGTGGAAATTTAAACCGGAGTTTATCAAATCCACCCTCGGAATTACCAATGTTATAATCGAGATCAATACGTTTAGGTATTGCACCTGTTTCTGCCATGATCCATGTTGCAGTAATCATATCAGAAGTCCAGCGGTAATCACCAAGAGTCTCATACATTGGATTCCGTTTGAGTTCTAATGCGTTCTTTGGGCATTTGTTAATGCAGAAGAAATCATTCTTCTCACATTCAAACCCAATACATTTATAACTGACGGGCATTTTTATTTTATTATGTCCATCAGGACGTTCATGAACACCATACGGACAGAGACGGGCACAGGTTCCACAGTTAATACAGGCATCTGAACGGGTTACCAGGTATTTCGGGAGCAAGTGCCGAAAACGTGACGGCGCATATTTAACTGTTACAGTTTCTGGTTTCATTTGTTATTTTCCAAAAATGGTTGCAAAGGTTTCTTTTTCAAGTGTTTCGTAATAAATAGCTCTTCCCATTTCTCCCCGAAGACGTCGAATTTCCCTGATACCCATAGCACCCATAACTTCAAGCAGTTGGGAATGCCAGGCACCGAGAAGGTTGACAATTCTCTGGATTCCATCTGTTTGAGATACGTTATTCAAACCTGCCGGTGGGAATAAAAAGTTTTCCTTACTGTCGTGTATCTCATAACCCAGGGCAAGAAACAGCGGTATATCGAGGGCAATCACATCAGCACCGGAAATTATTGTTTTCGGTAAATGTTCTGCCATGGCTATACCACCTGACCCTATAATTGTTAATTCATCACGGAGAGTTTGTTTAATGAGTTTGGTATTAATGGATTCAAGTACTTCCTTAATAAATCGTGCCTGGCTGCCGCCTTGCTCTATGCCGTGATGATCGGTAACGACATGCACTATTTCAGCACCATTTTGAGCAAAGGCTAACACGGTATCTTCTATTGTAGAAGATGCTTCAACCCTGATTGCTACTAATGCATCGGTTACACTTTTAATTTCTTTCCTGATTGATGCAAAGTTATTGAGTAGTTCATCTGAGTATAGTATTTCAATGACTTTTACTTTTTTCAGAAGGTCAGCATGTTTTTCAACCTCAGTGTGCGCCAGTAACGGCATCATATGCTCTACATATTTTTCAATGTCACCTTTGATTTCATCCACCGGAAGGACTACCAATGTATCTATTTCTTCAGCAGCACCCGTAATCGAGTTCTTTACAATATCTGTAACATCGTAAATAGAACCATCAAAAATTACTGGTATTTGTAAATCAATATTTTTTGGTATATCTGAGAGTAGTTCGCCATTTTCGCCAAAAGTGAGATGGTCCAGTTTCCTGCCCAGGTCAACATGGGTGCTGATATATTCACGCCCGTGAATCCCCTCTCTGGTCGGTCGAACGATCTCAGACATATCAGTCCACATGCTGTCAAACCCGGGGCCGGTGAATTTTCCCCGGTACCCGGCACCCGATACCGGTACTTTTCCGTTTTCAGCCTGTTTCCATATGCTTAAAATCATATCAGATGTCCAGTAAGCATCACCAAGTGTCTTGAATTCAGGCATAATCGATTTGGTCATGGCACCACGGGGACACTCCTGGATACAACGGAAACAGTTTTTGCAGAGTGCACAGATCGGGTCTGCCATTTTACGGGGATCCTCTTCGCTGCGTTTATGGGCTTCGTAAATACAGACTTTTATACACTTCCCGCAGTTAATACACTGCTCCCCACGTTCCAACTTGAACTTGGCAATAAGGTCCAGTTCAAGGATTGTCGGTTTTACATGAATATGGTATTTCTTTGGCATATTTTTTTATTCTTGTTTCAGGTTCGTTTACATTTATTCTTTTTCAACTTCCAACGGCAGAATTCTGACCGCTGACTACTATCTTTCAGCCGTTTCGCTCAACCATATCCCAGTATTCATCGCTTTCATCAACTTTCTTAAGGAAATCCTCTATTAATTCAGTCGGACGACCATATTTCTTTTCAATTTCCGCTTCAAGGGTCTCCCACAATTCAACGAGTCCAAGATTAACCTGACAGATCTCTTCACAGGCTTTACAGTGCATACACATGAAAATCTTTTCAGCTTCTTCTTTGGAAACCGGTTTGCCGGCCATATATTTTTTCGCGAATTCAAGTTTACCCTTCGGTGTAACACCTTCATCACCGGTAACCAGGTATGCCGGGCACACTGCAAGGCAGCTCCCGCACTTAGCACAGGCATAGGCCTTGAGTTTCTTATCAAGTGTATCGGCGCTGCCGACGTTCTTGTTTTTGCCAAGAAAAATGGTTGCCAGAGGGCCAAGGAACCATGAAAAGGCAATAAGCAGACTCATATTGAAATTCATGATTGCAGGCTGCATAAACAGTGCCGGAATATTCATGAATTTGGATTTGACCGCGAAAAATTTACCGGGGTTCATGATACCATTTGGATCGACCTGTTTTTTATATGCTTTCAGTTCAGCGAGTCTTTTACTGTCAAAGAGATAGTTGACAAAAGGCGCGAACCAGATACCGGAGCCATAGGGCCTGGCGCCGCATGATACAGCGACTTTAGTCAGGATCATCATCATCGGCAGATTGATCAGGTATTTCAGCTTCCGTGAATCACACAGGAACTCAACGGAGACCATAGCGATTGTATCATTAATAATGTATGCATAACTGCTGATATCAATGCCGAACCTTTTGCCCATTTTCCCGGCTTTAGTGATAAATTCATTTACTCTTTTGATCGGAATAATAATTTCGCACGCAAGAATTGTCGGTCCGAGCCGCTTGGATTTCATACCGAAGAGGCGCTGGTTCCAGAGATAGCTTGCCACATGCTGCGGTGCCTCTTTGAGTTTGACATCGCTTAATGATAAATATGACAGGAACGCGTCATCTTCCTCTTTTGTCGGCAGTATAAACAGGACACCGCTCTTATTCTCGAAGGTATCAGCATGCATCAGTATGTTCATTTCATGAAGCGTTTCCGCGTCAACGAAACGGATGACATCAGGCTGAATCTCTTTTGTTTTGATTTTATCACTGATGATCTTATCAATAAAATTGAAAGCCGTTAACGGGTCTTCAAAATAGACCAGTCGGGGATGGAACTCCTGCTGATACTCTTTAAGTTTAAGCGTGACTTCAGTAAGAATACCAAACTGACCTTCAGAGCTGATAAGATTCTTGAATTCGGGGTCATCATGGGCTATCTCTTTAAGTTCACCATTGGGGAACATAACGTTAATAGAGACAACCTGTTCAGAGACATGGCCATATTTAAAATTATTGATACCGTATCCACCTGTCATAAGCCAACCTGCAACGGTTGAGAACTTGCTTGAAGGATAGGTCATGAGACAAAGGCCCTCTTGCTTGGCGATGATGTCAATGTCGCTCCAGCGGGCACCGGCCTGCACAGTAATGGTTTTATTGCCTTTGTTAAGTTCGATAACTTCTCTGAACATTGCCAGATCAATTACAATACCGCCATTTGTCGGGATAACACCACCAAATCCGGAGGAGGCGGTACCGCGAGGAATGACCGGTATCTTTTTGTCATTGGCAAAAGTGAGTACTTTCTTTATGTCTTCAACACTTTTCGGCTGAACAGCCATGTCGGGAACAATGTTAAAGAAGGTACCACTAAAGATTGGTGGAATATCACCAATATCATGACTGTAGATCATCTTTTCATATGTATCATCAATGACCTTTGTGTCGCCGGCAACTTTTTTAAATTCTTCTGCTATTTTCATAATGATCTATGATAGTGAAAAAGTCATTTTTTGGTTTCAGCGGGAAAACACCTGTAAGTTCTCCCCACTTATTATTTGCGTGATAAAGGGCAGCTTGAAAGTTGATTACGATCAAGCAACCCATTTTATATTTGAGGTTAGAACTCTATTTTACTGTAACTGATTTAGCCAGATTTTTTGGTTTGTCAGGATCCAAACCATTATAATCAGAAGCAAAGTAGGCCATAATCTGTAACGGAAAGACAAAAGGTACTGCTGACATAGCAATTGAGTACTTATCGGTTTCAATAGGAACACGAAGTGTATAGTCAGAAATCTCAGTTACCTGTGTATCAGAATCTGCAACAACTGAAATTATAGTACCACCACGGCTTTTCATTTCCATGATGTTACCAATAAGTCTGTCATAGGTTTCATCCGGAGGAGCAACAAATACAACCGGGAAACCATCTTCGATGAGAGCAATTGGTCCGTGCTTTGATTCACCGGCAGAATAGGCTTCAGCATGGTTATAGGATATTTCCTTCAGTTTAAGAGCACCTTCACTCGCAGCAGCCATTGAGAGGCCACGGGCAAGGAAGTAGAAATTTGGCTTTTTAGCCAGAATTTCCGCAACTTCTTTAATCTTATCTTCACCTTCAAGTATAGCATCACAAACTTTTGAACTATTATCAAGTGCAGCTTTATATTTTTCAATTTCTTCGGGAGCCATCTCACCTTTAAGTTCTGCAATACGAAGAGCAACAACTGAAAGAGCAGTAACCTGTGTGCAGTATGCTTTCTGGCTTGCAACAGCAACTTCAGGACCGGCAGTAGTAATAATCGTATGATCTGAGTAGCGTGTAAGTGAAGAACCTACAACATTAACAACAGAACAAACCTTTGCTCCGTGTTTTTCACGTGCAAAACGTACAGCTTCAATAGTATCAGCTGTTTCACCGGATTGTGATACCGCAATAACACAGGAATTTTTCGGCAGGCGTGGCAGTTGGTCAGTAAATTCAGAGCAGAGAACACCCTCGATATAAGGGCCTCCGAATTTTGTTATCTGGAATTTCCCCGCAAGACAGGCGTAAAAAGCCGTACCAGCAGCCGTGATGTACACATGATCCGCATCCATAATGGTTCTCGCAAAGGCTTCGATATCATCCTGCGGTGCATGAACCTGTTCTTTAACCTTTCTCGGTACTTCATGAAGTTCCTTGTGCATGAACCATTTGTACTCTTTGCCGTCGAGTGATTTTTGGGCAGCGTCAATTGACCACTGGACAGTAATCGGATCACGTTCACGTTTTTCACCAGTGACAACGTCAAAAATCTCGACCGAACCGGCATAGAGAACCGCAATTTCATCATCGTCAAGGATATATGCCTGACGGGTTAACGGTAAAAATGCAGGGATATCTGAGCCGCAATAGGTTGTCTCGCCAGGGGTAATACCGATGGTAAGCGGTGATTCCTTGCGGGCAACGAGCATATAATCGGGTATATCCGCGTGGCATACGACAATACCGTAAGCGCCTTTACACTCTTTAACCGTTTCCATGACCGCTTCTCTAAGGTCCATGCCTTTGTCCATATGCTCGCCGATAAGGTGAGGGAAGACTTCCGTATCAGTATCGGATTTGAACTCATGACCGCGTTCGGACAACTCTTTGCGTAATTGCTGAAAATTCTCAAGAATGCCGTTATGAACCACTGCTATTTTCCCACTGCCATCCAAATGGGGGTGGGAGTTTTTTGCTACAGGAGGGCCATGAGTTGCCCAACGAGTGTGGCCCACACCAAAGGAGCCTTCCATTGAATCAAACCAGCCGTCCTTATTAATATCTGCAATACGACCTTTCTCTTTTCTACATTCAATTCTGCCATTATTTACCAATGCTATACCGGCAGAATCATAACCGCGATATTCCAATCTCTGCAAACCTTCACGGATGAGTTTTGCTACGGGAACATCCTGCTTTTTTGTGATTAGGCCAAAGATTCCACACATAAGTCCTATTTCCTCTCCTTGAGTACCTTAGAAATAATTTTTTGCCTCTTCTTACCCTGAAGGACACACGTGGCAGGAAATTATTTCGTTAAGGTACTAATCCAGTTTATCTGGGTTAGGGTGTGTTATTATGATTAATTATTCGGTTTCGAAATTCGTAATTTGAAATTCGTAATTTGTGAGAAAGCCCATCAAAATAAGTTATGTTGAGCGAAAATTCAAAGTTTTAAATATTCCGGACGGGCCGTAAGGGAGAGTATATTTTTATTTACTACGGATGTAGTTACTACGGTATTTTCCCTATTTTCAGTGGTTAAAACAATGATTTTCCGGTTTTCTCTCTATGGTTTCCTGAAAAATCAGCGCTACTTTGAGCCCTTTCTTCTGCTGGCGTTTCTCCAAAAGGGTTTATCCTTCGCCATGATTGGCGTTCTTATCGGATTTCGTGAGATCTGTATAAATATCATGGAAATTCCTACCGGTGCAGTTGCAGATGTTGTCGGCCGCCGTAAATCCATGATCCTGTCATTTGTATCATATAGCATTTCATTTCTCATTTTTGGTGTATCCCGGACCTTGTGGATGCTGTTTGCTGCCATGTTTTTTTTCTCCGTGGGGGAGGCCTTTCGGACCGGGACCCATAAAGCCATCATTTTTGACTGGCTTGCCGGGCAGAAAAGGGAGCACGAAAAAACCAAGGTATACGGCTTTACCCGGTCATGGAGCAAGCTCGGTTCAGCATTCAGTGTGATTATAGCTGGAATACTGGTATTTGTATCCAATGATTATTCCATGATTTTTCTGTTATGTATCATTCCCTGTGTGATAAATATTATTAATTTTTTAACCTACCCGGGATATCTTGACGGCCCCCGGAACGAGAGTACCGGTATTACTTCTATAATAAAAACACTGTTCTCCTCTCTCGCAAAAAGCGTCAAATCGAGCCGGTTACGCAGGTTATTGTTTGAATCCATGGGGTATGAAGGGCTGTTTAAAACAAGCAAGGATTATCTGCAGCCCATACTGCAATCCACTGCGCTTGCACTGCCGGTATTATTGCATTTCAGCGGGCAGCAGCGAACAGCCCTGTTGGTTGGTGCGGTCTATTTCCTGCTGCATGTTCTGAGCAGCATCGCATCACGTAATGCCGACGTGCTGGTGAAAAAAACAGGCAATGAATCAAGAGCAGCACACAGGTTATGGATTTTTGATCTGCTGGTTTTCATCATGCTTTTCGCAGGGATACTCGCCGGATATTCCTGGGTGGTTATCGGTGCGTTTATTTTGCTTGCTGTTCTGCAGAATTTCTGGAGGCCCATTCTTATCAGCCGGTTTGCCACACTTTCCGATCCCGCGCAGACTGCGACTGTCCTGAGTATAGAATCACAGTCCAAGTCACTCTTTGTCGCAGTTTTCGCCCCGCTGCTGGGATGGGCAATTGATGCAGTCACGAGGGTAAACACGGGTTGGCAGTTTCTGCCAATTGCTGTCCTGGGGATTGTGATATCGGTTATTATGCTGGTAACTGCAGGTGGTGTGAATAAAAACCATGCTGGTTAAAAAACTTTAATTTTGAAATGAGAGTTCAATTGTATAATGGCTGTTAATGGCCGCCTTCAAATCACCTTGTTATTACAAGCTTTTTAGAAAAGATTCTATTCCTACCTTTTACGACCAGGAAATAGATGCCTGCCGTATTATTCTTAAAATCATAGAGGTAACTCTTCGTGTCTCCTCTAAGCCGCACCTCTTTTATAGTCCTTCCCGTTCCGGTTACAATTGACAGTTTTGAACCAGGTGGTACATTCCCGTTCAGATAAATCTTACACTGTGATGAGCCATTTGTTGAGGTAACAGTAAGTATATCTTTGTTTACTAGTAGATTTTTACTATCATTCTGGTCACTAATTGGAGTCGGGTGTTCTTTAAAGAGGCTGTCTTTTACTATTTCGTCACGTATTGAAAAGTCAACCCACATGATGCCGATGGGCTGATCCGGATTTGCCACACCTTCAGCAAGCGCATCACCGATTTCTTTCAACGGGTTGTCAAGCAGACTCCACCATTTTTTGTCACTCTGGTAGCCAACCTGGTACATGACAGTGCTATTTGTAAAGGTATCAGCCCAGGTCGCCAAAGGCTCTACCAGGCTGTCAAGCACATCAACCCCCTGGCCGTCATTGACAAAGATCAGGTCACCCCGGTATGTGGGTGGCATCCACCGCCAGTCCCAGTGTTTGACAAATAATGTATAGTCCTGATTGATTGATTTCAGATGCGCTTCCCAGGACTCAGCTTCAGCGTCAGTTGCTTTTTTACCGGTGCCGGGATTGCTTTTATATAGGTACCATTCCACGTCAACGCCGAAACCAACAACACACTTATGATGCCCATACTGCTCCATTACCAAATCCATTAATGTATTAACATCAGCATTACCCGGTTCAACCTGCAGAAATACTTTTACGCCGATATTGTCAAAATAGCTAAGAAACTCCTCATGTCTATCGTTGCCCCAGAAATCAATATTCGGGTATTGATTGCCATCACTGGGAAACTCCAGCGAGCATTTTATTCGGGGATCATCAATGGCGCCAACTATCCACACGCCGGTCGGCACCGAATTGTCATATTGATCACACATATTCAGAAAAATATTCCCCCATTCTTTCGGGGTCGGAAATGGTTTAACCCCATAGTGTGATGAGCGGGCTCCAGCATATTTTACAACACCGGCTTGTACCACTGCGGCAATCAGTACCGCTGCAATAAGAATTATTTTTTTACTAATCATATTTTGAACTCACTTTATGCTTTTACCCGTTCTCCTTCCTTTCGAATATGCTCAGGATAAATCCGCACGCCAAGGTTTATACGCCTTGGCGTGCGCATAAACATTGGCGGATAAACTCCATCGAATGAAAGGAGAACGGACATGATAATAGGAAAAATCCATGAATTTTGCAAAAGGTATCCTGAGAATACCACTGCCATGATATATCAGATCGGCCTTATACAAAATTATCTGTATTACGGGACGTGCTCCCTCTACTACATCTCTCTCTATATAATCTATTCATAAAATATCTAAATTTGTTTAATTTATCAAATTTAGGAAAAAAAGTAGTTATAATTATAATCAGTTATATGGAGGAATTTAAGACTAGAATGATATAAAAAGCCAGGTAAAATCTTGGCCATCTGATATATTGATATTATGACGATGTGTATTCTTTATATTCAGAAAATAAGACAATATAAAAGGCAGTTTATGAATTAACAGGATAAGTATAACAATTTACACCAATCGGTTACTATTCACCATTTTGATTGTTGTAATATTTTGTGAAGTTTATTTTTCATGTAGTTTTACCACAAGGGTATAATTCATAATGGATGTACCCTAAAGGAGAAATGATTACTTGCTACTTTAGTAGCTAGTAGAATTCTGCTCGAAGAGTATAATTCGAAATGGATGTAAATATCCTATTTCTCATTTAAACATCCTATTATTCATTTATCAGAGAATGTGAATGATTTAATCAACCATTATGTATTGACAAATCAATATCCAGTGGACTTTTCAGTTTGTTGGGTTGAATCAGATTTACAGCCTGACGATATATCATAGTTGTTCTAACATCAGCATGCCCCAACGCTTTTTGTACAGTTGTAATATCATATCCTGCTAATAATAAATGGGTGGCAAAACTATGCCTTAGTGTATGAGATGAGGCACGCTTTGTAATACGGGCTTTTCCAATAGCCATTTTTATCTGTTTCTGGAAGTTTGTTTCATGAAGATGATAACGGCGGATCTCTTTTTTACCTGAAACAACGGTTAGATTTTTTGCTGGAAAAAACCATTGGTATGGAAATTCTTTTGCACAGTTTTTATGTTTTCGTTCAAATGATTCATCAATAAAAGTACCATCAAACCCAGTTGCGACATCTTTTTCATACAGGCTTGTCAAGCGTATTATATGGTCTTCTATTTTTGGAATTATAGATTCAGGTAATGGTACAGATCTGAACTTACCGCCTTTGCCATAAATAGTAAGCATTTTTGTGTTCACATTAAAACAATATACCCGCAATTGAGCCGCTTCAAAAAGCCGCAAACCACATCCATACATAAGTTTCGCCATTAAATTATATGGATAGATAAGATTGTCTATGATTTTTGAGATTTCTTCCTTTGCTAACACAGTTGGAATAAATCTGCTTTTAGGAGCCCGGATTGTATCAGACAAGTCGCCTATTTCCACATCTAACACAGTAAGCCAGAGAGCAAGGATAGGGTGGTAACATCCGTCTGGAGGAAGCTTAAGGCGAAAACACGGGCTGATGAACAAGTATGCTTTATGGGGTGATGACCATAGAGCAGGCAGATTAGGCATCGCTGTCCGGGACGAGACCGCAACTCAGGTTTAAGTCCTCTATCTGTCAAGTTATAAGGGGCAGACATGTATATCTGACAGTTACGTGTGGAAAGAAGTGTGTTTTACCCCGGGAGAGCCTGTGCGCTGTCCCTTTGTTATTAGAAAGGACTGAGTGATCCGAGAGGAGACCTGATCGCAAGCAGGCAGTCAGCAGATGGCGTAGTAGATGAATCTGGCAGTGGAATGGCAGAAAAACAGCGGAGTCTGTATATCGTAAGAGTTCCTTTCCCGATGATTTATTGAAGGCTTGAACGGTGCCTACCCGAAAGGTGTATGGTAAATGAGAATGTGTATGCCAGTATTGTACTTATGAATTTATTGCAGGAGAGTCCCTGAAATGTTTATTGATGGCTACATTATATATATCGGGATATATACTCTCGTCTGACAATGCAAAAACAGGCAATGAAAAATCATAACTCTTTTAAATAATTTTCCAACATAACTGGAGGATGGTATCTATGGCACAAGAAATGCAGGCCCCTCTCGCAGGTAAAATATTACAAGTAGCTCTCACTGCCGGTGCTAAGGTTGAAGAGGATGACGAGGCTTTCATCATTGAAGCAATGAAGATGGAAAATCCTATCTATGTTCCCTGCAATGGAACGGTTACGGAAGTTAAAGTAAAAGAGGGGGACCTCGTCGAGGAGGATGACATTCTGGCTGTTATTGAGGAGTGATAAAAGGCGGGAAGACTCTGCGAAGGTAAAAAAACAGCCTGCAATGGTACTATCTGCAGGCTGCAATCAATTTAAAAAATTCTTTCAATTATCAAATATTATTCCAGTTCCCGCAACGCCAGACCTCTGGACATAGTG
>CBDVBE010000003.1:0-43938 GCA_965372145.1 uncultured bacterium
GACGTGAAAAACTATATCTTGTGGTTACTCCAGTCAAGGAGATACCCCCATAAAGATATTACTTGCCGCACAGAGTGATTCCGCGCCGGATATCCGCATTAACCTGGTAAAGAGCCAGGCAAATCCGCGGATAATCTGCGGAAGGATATTATAGTAATAGAGAATTGCGACAAGCGCTGAAAAGAAAATGATTGTCGGCAGTGCCTGAAACGCAAGAATAAATCCCAAGGAGCCTTCGGTTCCAGGCGGTAATGCCAACGGGCCAAAAACAAATTTAGCACCTTCTGAAGCTGTCTCGAGGACACGAATCGCCAGGTCATTAATACTAAGAAAAAGTTTGCTCCCTGCAGGCACAAGAAAGATAAAGAGTGCAAAAAGAAACTGCAGCCCTATCCCCCACCCTATAACATGCCAGTTCATTCGCTTTCTGTTATTTGAAAAGAGCCAGGCAATACCGAGGAGGATGAATATTCCTGTAAAACTTACGAGATTATAGAATTCCATAATAATAAATCCTTCCTTTTATCTTTCCATACTTGTATACTATTCCTAATCGTAATCTTAATCCTATTCCTAATCGTAATCTTAATCGTAATCGTACTCATAATCAAATTCTTTTCAATTAAGATTAGGATTAAGAGTATGAAATTATTAAAATATTGTGTTTTGATTATATAGCTGAACAGTTATGTAAATTTAATATTTGAACTATAGATATAATTTAAATACAACTTACTATCAAGTATAATGAAACCGTTAATTTCTATGCATTAAAGATCAGGTAAATCATCTCTATTTCAAGGTCAGGCAGTATTTTTAAATAGAACTCATACCTCCCGGATGTTGCCTATGGCTGAAACGAATAATCTGAATGAAGCGGCTATTACATTTATCTATACAGAAATCGGACGTGGCCACCCCAGTTACCTTGATGGGATTATTGATCAATTTGAAAAGCAGTCTCCTGATACGGCCTATTATAAAACAGATGTTTTTGCCGTTTCAAAGGGACTATCATTATTAGCCTGGCACCTGGTGAAATACCTTTATCGGATTGGTGCTAAGGGTGGAATAATAACCTGGCTTTACGGCATTCTGAGACGTAATTCCGGCTCCAGCGGTATACTGCTGTTTTTGCTTGGACGTGATATTAAAAAATTCTTTGCCGACTATAATAAACCTGTGATTGTCGCCCATCCGATTCTGGCAGCGATTCTTTCTAAACAGAATACAGTTACCTACCAGCATGGTGAACTTGCCGTACCCGATGAAGCTGTTGTTACCGATTGCTATAAGATTTTGGTTCCTATCACGGAAACTGCTCTGCCATTCGAAAAGGCTGGTATAAATAAAAATAATCTTACCATAACAGGGCAATGCATTGAAACCGATCTAGTTGCACTGGCCAAAACAGCCTATACTAATAAAATAAATCGTATTAATGGTTCACAACAGCTGACTGCCGCGCTGTTTTCATCAGGTGCCTATCCCCCACACCATATAACAACAATTCTACTCGCCGGCCAATCGTTATTTACTCACGGTTATTCAATCATTCTGTTTACAGGAAAATCAAAGCAGATATATAGAAAAACTTCTGAATTCTACAAAAGGGCAGGTATAGCTACCAGCAGGACTATTGATGACACCAATAGTATTAAGATTATCTTATCCAGTAGCAGGCAGGAAGAAAACAAGCTGGTCAGGTCAATTTTTGAAAAGCTCGATCTCTTCATAGCACCTGCTCATGAACGGACCAATTGGGCGGTCGGCCTGGGATTACCAATGTTTATTCTCTGCCCCCATATCGGCTCATATGCCCCCATGAATGCTGCTATTGCATTGGAAAAGGGAGTTGCTCAGGAAATTACCGATAACACCACTGCAATTGGATTACCAAGAATTATTGGTGAAATGAGGAAAAACGGGAAGCTGCTTGAAATGGTGAAGTATGGATATGGTCAAAGTGATATTGATGGTTTTGCAACGGCAGCGGGGATTGTTTCGGGGATGACAGGAGAATCTGGAGAATAGGTTTATTGCTTTGCTGAGGATATGTTTCCCGGGAAGTTATTCCGTGTTTCATAAAGGTTGTTTTTTTTGTAATTCCGGGGTAATTTATACTATCTGCGACATCATTCCATCAGCGTTTTTCTGCGGTTCAGACATTTTTTATACTATTTATAAATCTCTTAAATTGCAACTTCTTTGCACCAAAATTTACCAATAATCCAACCTCGAGATTATAGGCCTCCAGATAATTAATCGTCTGTGCCCAGTGAACCTCTTCAACTTGTGTTAGGGCTTTTATTTCTACCATAACTTTATTCTCTACAAAGAAATCAACTCTTCTTGTACCAATTTCATAACCGTCGTAAAATATCGGCATTTCCTGCTCCCTCTGGAAAGCCAAACCTGCCTTTTTAAATTCAATTGCTAACGCTCTTTGATAGATTACTTCCTGAAATCCATTTCCAAGAGTATTGTGTACGGTCATTGCACAACCAATAATTTTGTGAGTAATGTCCGAATGCTTATAATCTTTTTCCTGCATAATTGTATACTCCTTTAAAAACATTGTCTGAACCACAGATTTTCACTGATTAGATGATAACGCTGATAAAAGATATTAAATATTTAAATCTAACTGTTACCTATCAAGCAAGAAACTACAAGGTTTTATTTCTCTTTATTTATCTGCGAAATCCCCCTATCAGTGACCATCTGCGGTTCAGACATTTTTATCATTCACAAGAGATACTCTACCAATTCACTCCACAACCACAGATTTTCGAGTATACCTGCTCTCCTCCGCTTCAAGCGAAAAGTAGTATACCCCTGAACTGATATTATCCGTTTTGAATTGTTCCGAGTATTCACCTCTGCTTTTATGCTCTTCGAGCAATGTTTTGACCAGCTGACCGGATATGTTGTACATGGAGAGTTTTACAGAACTGGGGTATTGAATTGAGTAATGAATAGATATGAGGTTGTTTTTGTTATCACCGGAGACTATGAAATTATTTAGTTTATGGAAACCATTCGGATTGTCTTCTTTTATGCCTACTGTCTCTTTATCCATACGGATTAGATATACATCACCAAGTGTATCACCGAAAGAACCTGTCTCTCCTGTAATAATAAACCCACCATCTTCTGTTATTTGGACTGATTCTGCACCATCATCACCAGTTCCTCCAAAGGTTTTTGTCCACAAGGTGTCACCACCTTTGTTTGTGCGGATTAGATATACATCATAATTTCCTGCGTTAAAAGAAAATGTAGTTCCCCCAATAATAAATCCACCATCGCTCATTTGTTGAACGGACGAACCAATACCAAAATCATTTCCTCCATAAGTTTCTGTCCATAGAGTGTCACCTCTCGAATCTGTACGTATTAGATAGACGTCACCTATTGTGTCTGTAAAAGAATCTGTTATACCGGTTATAATAAATCCACCATCTGTTGTCTGGTGAACTGATTTTCCTGCATCATCACCAATTCCGCCATAAGTTCTTGTCCATAGAGTATCACCGTTCGAATTTGTGCGAATTAAATAAACATCAAGATCACCAAATAAAGTAGAATAAGTATATCCCGCAATAATAAAACCTTCATCAGTCGTTTGTCTAATTGTTGTTCCGAATTCAAATGAATTTCCCCCATACATTTTTGTCCATAAAGTATCTCCGATAGCATCGGTACGTATAAGATAAACGTCTGAAAGGTGCGCACCTATGAGAATAAATCCACCATCACTCGTCTGCTGAACTGAAGTGGCCTGTTCAATGTACTCTATGGAAGAGGATCCCCCATACATTTTAGTCCACAACGTATCCCCATTTGAATTTGTACGTATTAAGTAACAAGATTCGGCCGAGGCTGTTTTTGTTGAGCCAACAATAACAAATCCATTATCGTTTGTCTGCTGAATTGAAAAGCCAACTTCAGCTGAATCTCCACCATAAGTCCGTGTCCATAAGGTGTCGCCATCTGAATCTGTACGGATAAGATAGATATCAGAACTACCAGCACCATATGAACTCGTAGTTCCGACTATAATAAACCCTCCGTCACTTGTCTGTTGAACTGAATACCCATTGTCCCCATTAATACCACCATACGTCCTCGTCCACAGCGTATCCGGAGCTCCTGCAAAAAGATAAGATGAAAAAGAAAGGATGAATAATAAAATCAGATTTGAGATCCCGCCAAAACGGGACAGGTTTTTAAATGGAGAGGATTTCGAGCGTTGCATAAACACCTCGAAAAGTTTGATGATAATGGATTATATACTACATAATTAAAATAATCATTTCTCAAAGGTTTTATTAACTTTTAGAAAGAAAGACTACATAAAGAATATACTCCATAGAAAATGATTTAAATAGTTACCAAATCTCCAACTACCTATTATTGATATTTCGTTAAATATTAATAGTTATTTAAGGTAATTTTATATCCATGTTATACTAAAGCATAACATTATGTAGGAGATTTATTGGGCACGCACTTGAGGTGAATTCAAGCTTTAAGGATTTTTTCTTATATAATGAAAATGGTATGGATAGTAAACATACCCAAACAATTAATGCATCTTTTGTGCTATTTGTGCCACAATTTCAAAGGTTTTATCAAGATCGAAATCATCAAAATCACTTTTTCTCAGAACTGGTTTTAGCTGAGTATCAAGCTGCTTTTCAAGATCATCATTACGGGACGATGAAATATCGAGATTTTCATTCCCGGGGACCTGAAGCTTTTTATCTATGAAATCCAAAAGCTTGTGGTCATTGATATCCAGATATTCATTCTTTATCGCAAAGTAAATATCATAAAAATCCCTGATAGCAGGTTCTCTTCGTGTTAATGCAGCGCGAAATTTTTCTGCGTATGCTTCAAAAAAACTCATTGCCTTTACTTCAATTGGAATATATGCCGATTTCCCTGTAAAAGGATTAATTATGAGAGTTTTGGCATTTAGCAATTGAGCTGGTTCAAGCAGTTCTTCACGCAGGCCGATTTCAATCTTAATACTTGATGGTAACTCTGTTGCTCCAACCACTGAGTGGTAATTGACACATGAAATATATTGTGTTGACACATTATGGCCGGTTAATTCCTGTTTAATCGAGATTCCAGGTATGGCCCCTTTTATTTCATTTGTTTTTTTCTTCAGAGGTTCAATTTTTTTCCTCCGTTCTGTCCGCGATGCATCAGATGAAATTGGAATGACAAAATCAAGATCTTCACTAAGCCGGTAAAAATCGGTATGCACCTTGCTCAGACAGGTTCCTCCTTTAAAAACCAAGGCTGCTTCTTTTCCCGCAAATAAATACTCCACTATCAGAGAGCAGAAATAATCCTTTTCTACAAGCTGTGCATTAAATCCAGTCTCGCCCGATGTATAGAGAATTGTTTCTTTGAATAGTGGGGCATCCACATGCGGGAACGAATGCTCATTTCGGGATAACGCCATTTACTATCACTCCCCATTCTGTATTAATAGAGCCGGTCGCCGATTTTCCCGGTATCCATGGTATAAGGCTTTTTGATTTACCTAAAAGTCGTTTAAGGCTTAATAGACTTGATTCTGCGATACCATATGAAGACAGTAAATATCCTATACGACGAATTGATGACTTGTTACCATATTTAGCCGTAACAGAGATTATCTTTTTTTCAAATCCGGAATCCCTCTGCATGCTCTCTATAATCCATGAATATGCTCTTGGAATGGTATTGTAACGTGACCAATCATACACAGCATCCACACATGCCCGGGCTTTTGAAACAATACAGATAGAAATACCTTCGGTAGTTTTTATTTTTCTTGCGGCACCTAATCGCTCTTCGGCTGTTTTAATAAAGATAAATTCTCTACCATTTATATTCTTCTCACCATATATTCTATCATTATAAATGTATAATCGATTAGGAACCTGATCATCAAAGCCATAGAAATTAAACGCATTCGGTCCACTGATTTGATATGTACCTTTATATACCTGCATTAACCTGGTTAACAGATAATATTCGCTAACATTCCATTTTCCACCTGGCGGCATTCTTTCCGGTACAAGGTACACACCTCGTTTCAGCCTTATGAGTATACATGCATCCGTCATTCTTGCCAGCAGATCAATTTCCTGTTTCTTGCTCAACCCAAGAGCTTGAGCAATTTCACCGGTGAAAATCATCTCCTTTTTACGCAGCTGAGCATAAGCCAATAACTGTATACCCAATTGTCCGATTTTATTTCTTTTTTGTTTTAGTGTATTATCCATAAATCGCCCCTGAGTCGATTTATCCATAATATAACAAAGAGTATAAAAAAAACAAAAGACTTTATCATACTCGAGCTGGGATTAATCACATCGGGTAATCTGCTGTGAAAGTATTATGTTGGTAGTTAATAAAAAAACCTCTTAAAACGCCTGCCTAAGCAATTCTAAGAGGTTTTATATTTGGTAGCGGGGAAAGGATTCGAACCTTTGACCTTTGGGTTATGAGCCCAACGAGCTACCGGACTGCTCCACCCCGCGATATTTTCAAATTTATGTTGGTTAAAAATAGTTATAAATACTGTAAAAAGCAAGGTGACAAATTATCGTAGCCTTTCAGGGTTTGAAATTACAAATTTCAAGTTTCCAATTTCCAATTTCAGCGTTCTTTGAACGCTTACAAATCATCCGCCGCGCAGTTGGCTTACGAAGTATTCATGCAGATCAACCAGTTCCCGCTTAATTGTACGGATATCATCCATGGCAATAACATCATCGAAGGCTTGCACCCATTTGTCAACAAACTTCTCAAATTCTGCGACCTTCTTATCCATCTCCGGGATACGGGCGGCAAGGCTCTTTGCAATGGAGAGCGCGGATGCAGGATTTTCTTCAAAATAACGGGTCGCATTTTCAATGTAGAGCAAATCAGCATCGGTGTTCGCTTTCACTGTCGCAGTTCTTCTTCCTCCCAGGATGGATGCTATTTCCCCAACAAAAGCGCCTTTCTCGGTTATCTCCGCAACTTTTACCCCTTCGTAAAGAACCTCCAGCTCACCGGACATGAGAATATACATGCCTTTGGCAAGTTTACCCTGTTCCAACACAATATCACCAGGTTTAAATGATTGCCGCTTACTGCCATCACCTTCTACCAACATATATCATTCCTTAGTATAAATATTATTGTGTCTATCTTTAATATACCATTTCGATTAATGTATACCTATTTATCCTTAAACATTTCCTGGGGTGATTGCGGAGCAACACGAACCGTTTTATACGTATCAAGTAGTACTTCCCCGGGTGGGGATTTTCTTCTCTTGTGAACATACCGCGCTTCAGTTATATGCACTTCTGCATAGGAGGTGTGTTTCGCTTTAGAAAACCAGACCGCAAGTGCTGCGACCTTTTCAATAATCTGTTTCGGCGGCCAGGGACTGTTCTTTTCACGCTTGAGCACAACATGTGATCCTGCATGCGCAGCGACATGACACCAGATATCCCACGGTTTGGCGAATTTTATTGAGAGTTCATCATTCTGCGTAGTATTCTTTCCCACATACACATGCCACTCTTCAATAGTGAAATGTCTATAGGGTACTTTGGGAGCACCGTGTTTAGACTTCTGTAAATTTGACAATCCGGGAATCAATCCACTCTCCCGTACTCTTTTCTGTAAATCATCAAACCGCGTGATACACTCATCGGTCGTTTCATCGAGCAGCAGGTACTTATTACATTCTTCAATGGCTGTTTCGATAAACTGCAACTCCTTTTCCGTGGTACGGAGTTTTTCTTTACAGGCGTCTTCCCCACGCTTCCCTTTTCGGGCTTTCTTATAAAAAAGTTCCGCATTGCGGACAGCGTTGAGTTTTGGATTGAGTTTCACGGGCTCCGGATTCTGTGTGTGGACATTTCTAATCTCACATTCAGAAGTTCCTTTTTTAATATGGGCGGCCTCCGCAAGCAAAGAATCACCTATCTGTCTATACCACAATGACTTACCGGATTCCTCACACTCTTTTTCCTGTTTTTCACGCTTTTTTATGATCCGTTTTCGAGCGCTTTTACAGGCTTTTCTCATCTGTAGAACAGACTCCCGATCGCTTTTTTCTTCCACTTCTTGTTTTTTTCGCATATATCACCACAGGGCTTGACATTTATCCGAATTCGTAGTACAATTTATACAACGACATATAGAAATCGGAATCATGGAATAACAACGCACTACTATAAAGATAATTAAAATGATCAGATCAATAAAAATTAAATGTCCGCTTTGTGGTGAAAAGTCCGAACTGTTTCTGTCCATGAATCCAACAGTCATTGTATTAAACTGCCCTGAATGCTGGACCCCTCTTATGTATACTCAGGATGAAATACGCGTTCTTTCGGAGCATGAATTAAATACTATTACAGCACCATCAACAGAAACTGTTCTTGAAAACTTCTTTGATAAAATCACTCATAAAAAACATTTGACTAATCATAATGCAGCTTATGAAAACGGTATACCTGCAAACCGGGATTACGGTTATAATGCCCTTCAGGCAACTAACGGCAATGTCATCACAACGGATGATGTACTGAATCTCCATATTGAACTCTCTCAGTGTGAAGATGTCCTGCAGTTTATAGAGAAATTGTAAACCTCTATCTCTATTTCCACCAGTCTTTTAAGGATTAAGAACATCCTTATTCATCGCTATCACTAAGGTGTTTGAGAATATTATAACCATGTTTTTCATTCACCTGTCAGGTGATAATTAAAACAGTTGACTTTAGCGCTTTAAGTAATTGTTTTTATCATTCTAATTTCTGCATTCTGTTTTCTGCATTCTGATTTCTGTTTTCTGTTTTCTGATTTCTGACTACTGTTTTATGATAATACCTTCCGGCCTGCCCTGTCATTTGTTATTTTTGGTTCATGTCCAATCTCCCTATGCAATTAGAATATGAAACCTTTCCCTTCACGCCGATTCTTGGATGGTCGAGTTCCCGCTATGAAGTTTTTGACAAATGCAAGCGCCAATACTTCTATACCTATTACACAAAATATGTAAGTTCTCTCCCTTTATATAAAATGAAGATGCTGAAATCATTAACCTCGGTACCGTTAGAAATCGGCAACGTTGTTCATGATGTGATGGAAGCATTTCTTGAACGGTTACAGAAGAGTGATAGTGATATTGATGAAGCAAAATTTTTTAAATATGCAAAACAGAAAGCAAATGAATACTTCTCCCAGAAAACCTTTCTGGAAATCTATTATAAACAACTAGAGCAGATTGATATGGATTTTGCAAACAAGAAAATTGCGGGATGTCTGCATAATTTTTTAAACAGCCCCACCTATAGCTGGATCTTTATGAAAGCAATTAATAACAGGCAGAATTGGATGATCGAGCCGGGGGATTATGGTGAAACAAGGCTTAACGGGCTCAAGGCATACTGTAAAATGGATTTCCTCTTCCCGGTTGATGAGCATATCTATATTCTTGACTGGAAAACAGGCAAGAAAGACACTTATAAACATACCCGCCAGTTGATCGGTTATGCGGCAGCAGCCAGTAATAATTTCAATATCCAGTGGAATATAATCTTCCCTAAAATTGTCTACCTCTATCCTGAATTCAGTGAGCTGGAGATTGAATTAAAGAAAAATGATCTTGAGGATTTTTTTAAACGGGTTGAGGAGCAAACCAATGAGATGTATTCGTACTGTACTGACAAAGACAACAATCTCCCGCTGCCCATAGAAAAATTTCCGAAAACACCTTCAAAAATGATTTGCAGATACTGTAACTATCAGGAGCTTTGTTTCCCTGAGATAATGGAGCATACTGCCGGCAATCTTCCCTTTGATTAATTTCAACTTCAGAGACAGCAGTTCACGGTTCATTGGTTCAAGGGTATATAGGCTGCTGCTTATTACAGAACTCAGTATAATACGCGAATTTGACAATTATAAATCGCAAGTTTCTTTTCCTCTATTCTCCTCCTCCTCGTCGTCCTTCGTCCTGTTTTTTTTACAGAGGTAATTGCAAAAGTCGAATTATAACTATAAATACTCCTTAAAAGTCCCTTAATAAGGGATTTAGGGATCCAAAAACGACTTTTGCAATTACCTCTACAGTTAAAAAGAAAAACCGAGGACGAGGACGAGGAGGAGAACGAAGGACGAGGGATTTTAACAGTATGTTAAGCAGAGGGGTATGGAAATGGCCACTGCACAATTCGAATTGGAAATCAATTTCCTAATTCTCATTTGACCATTCTGCTTCTATTATGAACACTTGAAACTTTAGTTGTTAGTGTTCATTATCCCCTTTGTGGGACATAATGTTATGCCTTAGTATAACTTGCGATTTCATCTTAAGGAATTAAGATCAATTACTGAGTTCTGTATTAACCCTTAACCGGGAACCGGATACCTTCGCGCTGAGGATTTCAGGGAAAACAAAAAGCCGGAAAAAAATTTCCGGCTTTCATCGCACTAGTATCAATTATCAAGAAATATTAACTTTCCGTTTCTGATTCACCTTCCTGTATCTCTGCCTCAGATACCGGTTCTGTTTCTTCGATCTTTCTTCCCTGACGTTTTGCTTCAGCCTGGAGTTCATCAACGCCGATCATCGGTTCATCGAGGTGCAGGCACATAAATTCTGCATCATCCGACAGTTCACATTCAGGAGTATTCTTTAGTATCCATTTATAGCTTGCTTCAGCAAGTTCCGGTTTGCTGAGGTATTCTCCATATACAAACCCGATCATGAAGAAAATATTACACCGTTTCTCAAAGTCAGAGGAAAAGAGTAAATACCTGCGATAATTCTTAATCGCATCGAGATAGCGCTCTTTTTCAGTTAATATTTTCGCCAGCTCGACAAGCGCACTCAACCCCTTTGGATGAAACGGAAAATGATCAACCAGTTTTTTATAAATCTTTTCAGCATCTTTCGATTGACCCGCACCATATAAAGAATCTGCCTCAGCAGCAAATGTAACGGGATCATTCACCAGTTCATCGACAAAATCCGATTGCAGGAAACTGACACGCGCCTTATTGCGCATCACATAGATAGTTTCATCAAGCGCGACCTCTGTTTTTGAATTGGTATTGGACTGGATAATATTAGCAAGTCCCGCTGAATCGGGATACAAATCAGGCCTCCCTGTCCTGTCCCAGTGCTCATAGACACACATAGTGGTATCAATAGTCAGGTTCTTTTTAATATCTTCAACAGCAACCTCATTGAGATATCGTATGACCAATTCATATTTCCATGCCCAGTCACACACCTCCTTTACATCATTGCTCTTAACAAATCCGGTACTCTGAGCTTCACCATAAAAAAGATGCCATTTAAGCAGCCATTCAACAAGATACCGCTGTTTATCAGGTTTTTTGTAATCTTCTCTGCTCGATTTAGGAAGCCATTCCAGAATCATATCCAGATCCTGTGGGGTAATAACCTTGCCTTCGCCGAAAATTTCTCCTAACGAATCAGGGAATTCTTTCCCATAACGTTTTTTAAAGAGCTCTTTCATAAAAAAACTATGGATGTTTCTGCGTTTTTTCTGTACCCACTGTTCCTTTACCTTTGCCGTATCAACAACCTTCCCGGAATCAGTGGAATCCGTCATGCTTGCATAAAACTCAGATGTCGGGGGATATTTTTCCAGAAATAGAACTCGTGCAATTTCAGCACGAACTGCATTAATTGGACGGTAAATCACTGAATCTTTTGTCTCAGCTTTTGGTGTAGAAGCTGAATCGGTGCTATCTGATTCAGTTGAATCGGATTCAACGGTGATTTTTATAACCTTTTTATAAGTTTCCTTATTACTTTTGTAATATTTTTCGATCTCAGCTTCCTGGAATCCCAGGTTTCGATCGAGGATATCAAAGAGGTATAACTGTGCGGGATAAAACTTTTCTTTCCATTTCCAGTCAATGCTATTCTTTATTTTCCTCCCAATAACAGATTTTGCTTTCTTATAGATCGCACCTGTTTCAACACATTGACTTGCATTCGAACGCCTTCCGGGATAGACCTGCTCATACATACTAGTTGGATAGAGACGTTTCATTTTTTTAAACGCATCAAAATTTTCCTGCGATATCACCTTCCAGCCGACTCGCGCAAATGCTTTTTGATCTTCTGATTTTTTTTGACACCCGGACCATACTAAAAGCATACTTGCGATACATATACAATTCCATAAAAATATTCTTTTAAACATACCGTTACCGTAATCCCTCTTTGTTAAATGGTTTGTAAATTAGAAAAACGTACCTGGTAATTACAGTGAATTTACTGCCTCATCAAGCTCATCATAGATATCGAGCAATGTTGTCGCACCGATAATCTCAATAATTTCATAGACGTTTTCATTCACATTGGCAATTTTGAAACATCCTCCTTTTTCCTTCGCCGATTTACTGAAATGAAGTAGAATCCCCAATCCAGTACTGTTTACATAGCGAAGTTTTTCAAAATCAGCGACAATATTCAATGTTCCTTCGTTCAGCAGACTAAATATTTTTTCAACAACATTTTCTACATTTGTTGCATCAAGATCGCCGACAAAACGAACCAGTTTTGCACCTGGTTTATCTTTTATATCCTCATAAAGTAATTCAATTTGTGACTGCATATTCCTATTCCTCTCTGAGTTTTGTCACATGCACACATGTTCCGATATCAGAACTATCTATCTGAAAATCGTTTGATAACATTTTTACGAGTGCCAATCCGCGACCGCGCGCATCATGGAAAGAGGCCTTGGGAGCCGATAAATACTCAGACATCTTCCTCAGAGATTCAATCTTTTCCGGATCGCTCTGATTGGTAACGGTTATTTCAATTTTCTTACGGTCAATTGCTATACAGGCCTCAACCTCATTGTCCTCAGTCTGAATACCATGTTCTACGGCATTGTTGCATATTTCATCAACAATAGTCTCTATGCGAAACGCATCTTTATTACTGTAATTCTTCTGCTTTGCTATCCTGCGTACCATCTGTCTAACAGGGGGAACAAATGAAAGTTCTGACGGAAAATTGAGGGTAATGTTTTCAACTTGTCCCTGATATTCCCAATAGTATAAGCTTATAGCACTGCGCACATCCTTATAAGAGGTAAAAATTTTATCTGCATCGAGTGAATGAACTCTTTCAAAAACATCCATCCGCATCCCGGCGAGTACCAGATCACCCTCTTTTTCAATGAGTGATGTTCTACAGCCCATCAACTCCCCTATTGCCGCAGAAGAGACAGACTCGACTTCAGACATGTCAACGACTATAAATAATTTATCTCCGTTAAGTATCTGATCAAATGTTTGACGAATCTTTTTTATCGCATTATGTCCCATTGCGCCACTAACAGAGACAACAATAACTTCCGGTGTATCATCGCTTTGATTAAATTCAATATGAAAAGATTTCATAGTCGTTCTTCTTATGCTCCCTGAAAATAAGTACTCTTTTTCTTTATTCCCTAATTGTTTTCAAATGTTTGGTAATATACGGCAGCAGGAGTATCGCGGCCTTTATAATACCATCAATAATTCTAAAAAGAGCAACCCCGAAGTAACATACCGCTGCTACTTTTACTGATGGAGTTCAATGTGATGATTTTCTATATGACCTGTTAAAATACTTAAACACTGCATAGTAAAAGGAAACAGGTACTAATTTGCCTTATTAGCCGATTTTCTTTTCCGCACTACACGTAGTGTGGTGACATTGTTCTCATCTACATGAAGTTCAACTTCATTGGATAACATACGTACAATTTCGAGTCCTAAACAGCCGTCGCATGGATTTTGAAATATATCAGGTTCTTTTTGAGACTCTTCACTATTATCAACGGCAACCCGCAGCCGTTCAACGTCATTTTTATTCCCACCCTTATCCTTAACCTGAATTTCCAGCCGGTCAGAATAGATTAAGCAGAAAAAATCAACACGCGCATCTACCGTCTTACAGCCATAATTAATTGCATTACTGCATACTTCATCTACAATTACCTCGGAACGATAGGCAAATTTCTGGCTGTAATTATTCACCTGTAACACTTCGGAAACAAATTTCCGTATTGGAGATACATATTCAAGATTTCCCGGGAATGAGATTTTCAGTCTGTATGGTATCTGATCATCCATGCGTTATTGTAACCCCTTTTATGTTTAGTATATATATTCTCAAATTTCGATTTACTACAAAAATTATTTTTCACAAATGCAAAAATTATTCCCCATGAAGAATAAACTTTTCATCACTTGAATCGATCATCCCTTTTTTTACCATCGATTCAACCAATCGTGAAACTACTGATAATAATAATGAAAATGTTGGTGTCTCCTCAATACCTTTTATATTTTGGGCTGTTTTTGCATCCTTTTCAGATGAGCTCCGCATGGAATCCAAAATACATTCCATGACAAACATTATTTCCCCGTACGTTAAATTACCTTTACGATAGTCTGAGAACTCCTGTATCGCCCCAAGTATTAAATCGTTTAATTTATTAAACTCATTCTGGTCATCAAAAACATTTTTATACGATCCCATTTCACTCACACGGTCCTCCCATGTTTTAAGGCAAGACATTTATACTTCAATATCTCTATATATGATACACCATAATATAAATAAAGTTAAGCTTTTTATAAAGGGTCTTTATTCCTTCTCCTCTTCAATCTCTTCACTTTCCTGCGTTTCTTCGATTTTTTCCGCATCTTCAGACTCCTGCTCTACTTCTTCCTGTTGCGATTGTTCTGTCTCCTCTTCCTTATCTTCTCCAACATCCGGAGCTTCCACCGTTGGGATATCAAACAGATCAGAAACCGACGGTACTTTTTTCGTTTTCACTTCATCAGGCCGCAAAACACCGGACTTTACCATCTGACTCCTGATTACCCCATTGATCACATCAGTAGATTTTTGCGCAGCCAGATTCTGCAACTTTGCAATAATGGTACTTCTATCTGAAGTTGTAATGTGTGTCACTTTATCAACACTTCTGAAAAATACCGGGGCTTTCGGTACACTTGCCTGACAGGATATATCGCCAATAAAGGCATATTCACCAAAATCAAGGCTGTACATGGTAAGGCTCAGTGTTAACGTGCCAACCGCTTCAGCTCCCACCAACCAGCGTCGAGCAGGTTTAATGTTAAAATGTGAAATATCCCCCCACACAACGAGGGTCTTTTCACTTGAAACCAGCATCAATTTCTCCACAAAAGATCGGGTTATTACTGGAGAATTAACAAAATCAACCTTTTTTTTCAGATATTGAGTATCATCGTAATCCGCAATATTTACACCTGGCAATACCGTAACCTGTTCTCTGAGAAGGACATCAAATCTCTTTTCAAACTCAGGAGCCCCTCCAGGGAGTATACCCATAAATACCACTGTTATATTCTGGGCAAATACACCCATGTAAAACAGAACCGTTATCATTAAGGATTTCTTCATTCCAACCTCTCCTTTCGCATCTCTTCGTTTGCCCGATATATCCAACTCAAGATTTCTGCCACGACAGCATAGAGTTCCTGTGGAATCTCCTTATCTATATCTACCTGAGCAAGAAGCTCTACCAGATCATCATCGTGACGGATTGGAATACCATATTCCTCGGCGATTTCCCTGATCTGACGGGCAATATACCCTTTGCCCTTCGCTACAACACGAGGCGAAGAATCCTTCTCTTGATCATATCGTAATGCCACTGCTTTTTCAAGTGAACCGGCGACTTTTTTCTTTCTCTCTTTTTCTTCCATGGCAAGAATCTCTTAAATACTTTTTCGAACGTTAGATAATATAAATTTAGTTATTCCACATAGTTAATTTCTATAAAAACACTTTTAAACTTTTAACCAAGCACATCAAAATTGGCTTGCTGCCCATATTTCTTTTGCATAGCAAGCGGCTTCTTCTCTTTCTGCACAGTTTTATCATATAGCTTAAGCTGTACAACCGGAATGCCCAATGCAATTAATGCTTCATTAAGCTCATTCTTATATTTCCGGAACCATTCCCTTGCGAATGCATGTTCAAGTGTAAGAGAAACCTGCAAGCTTTTCTTAGTATGGTACTCCATGAATGCAGTAATTTCTCCAAGTATTGACAGTTCCATATTCAGCATAACCGTAATATGTTCTGCTGGTTTCCCCTTTTTCCTCCCACGATGCTCTTTAATAAATTTTACGCGGATTTCACTCCACTCATCACCAATATGCACCGGCAAGACCAGTACCTGCTGTTCACCGTCAGCACTAACCACCGGTTTTGCCAGCATCTGTAAAGATTCCAGACGGCCAAGAACCGTCTCAATCTGCTGACGTACAACTTCAGTTGCCATTCGAGGCATTGGAGGTCCCTCATGCTCACGTCCTGCTGAAGGTTTCATTGCATCAGAAGGACCATCAGGAGTCATTCTTGTTTGCAGACTTCTCTCCGGCCCACCTTTCCCCTCGACCACATCATTTTTATTTTGCTCAGTAAGGGTATTCAGATACCCTAAAATAAGAAGCAATGCAAGTTTGAAACTTGGAGAATCTTTCTGAAGACCGGATGTTAAAGGTACCTCCCCTTGTGCCGAACTGTAAAGATCATGTTCAAGAGTAAAGCCGGTATTTCTAAAAAGAGAGGGAATCGCCTCTTCCTTTTTACCTTGAGTAATATGGTAAGCCGAAAAGCTCTCAAATAAGACATTTTTCAAATCAACCATTTTCAAATCATCACGCTGTGTCTCCAGCTAGGTTAAAATGGTGCTGACTAAATCCGGGATCCGGGATCCTACAAGCATCAATGCCGTATGGAAATCAGGTATCTTGGTATCCCCGGCTTCAAGTGCTACAGCAACCAACTGGGGTAAAGAAATAGACAGGGCATCTCCGTGAATAAATGATGATTTATTATCCGTAGACACATAGTGCAGAAGATTGTCAAGGTCAAACATCTGAGACATATTAAGATTACCCTTTTGTATAATCATATTTGCAACAAGCTTCGGATCAAGCTGCTTCATGATTTCACTTTTCATATCCACACTCAGCATGTGCTCAATTTCAAGGACTGCCTGTTCCCGGGGCATAGCAATCGCCTTCTTTCCCCCGGCTGCCGACTCATAAAAAAGAAGGAATAACGGTTTATCCGTAAATATTTTAAGCATTTCTTTTGCAGAGTTTTCGGCCTCAGGTGAATAGCGGGTCAGCATGGATAAGGCTTCACCTGCGTTTTTCATATAGTAAAATCCCGTTTCAGGCGACTCTGTCAGAACCACCACAGGAGCGTGTAACCCCTTTCCTCCTCCGGATAGGGCTGAAAGTTTCTCTGAAAGTGCAGTCAACAGCTCCGCAATACGATACGTGGCTTCCTTATTACCCGGTGTCTGTGTTGTATCAAGCTTGAGGATTATCTCGTTTTTTAATTGAGCCAGGAGAAGCTGTAATGATGAAATGTCATGTTTTTTCTGCTCGAAAAATTCAATTGCACTGTCAAGCAGTTGTGAAAGATACGTGTCATTTTGATCTGATGACAAACTGCCTTGCAGATCTTTAAGCAGGCCAAGAAGTTCTTCCATCTTTGGGCCGATCTGTAATTCAAGTGTGTCACCAAACGCCGTATATGACTCCACAGGATAGGAATGTATCGCGATATAAACATCATCACCTTGAAATGCTATGGAAACAGAATCACCAACGGTAAGTGCCCCCTCCGGAACCCTTACAGTAATATCACCTGAAGGAACACGAATAATATAAGTAGATGGATCTATCTGTTTATCAACGACACCCTTATCAAATGGAATTTCGGAAGAGGATAAAGTAACAAGAGAAGCTGAAATCGGGGGTGTTTGAGACACCATAAGCTTATCACAGAAGTAAGAGGAAAAACAATGTAACCGGGAACCTTTTAACCCTGAACCTGTGAACGGTTACTTATCATCTATGGATAACTATCTGTTTTTTGATTGACCTTTTGCAGCGATACGTAGAATTAATGCAACCTGGTCAACACTTACATGGTATTTACGCGATATATCCTGGGCATCAAGCCCCTCTTGTGCTGCACGAATAATGTCATCTCGAAGGGTGTCTGTATCATCCTGTTCTTTATTCCCGGCACCATTTTCCTCAGCAGTCGAGAAAGGTGACGGCGCATCGTTAAAACGTTGTATACGGTCAATATCTCTTTTCATCCGTTTACGCAATAAGGTTATATCTTTATCATCTTTATCGGTCATTTGAGATGAAACTAAAGGCGGGCCTACGGAAGAATCTTTAGAAACATAATCAGATTGCGATTTCTTAAAAGATGGGCGTGCTGATTGTCGCGAGGACTTCCGTGTCCTGGAAAAAATAGTATGCACTAAACCACTGATTAAAATGATACCGGATAAGACTGCAATAAGCCCTACGACTATTATGATCCAGTCGAAGATATGAGCCGGTTTACGAAAGAATCGTAATAAAGCACGTAATGGGGAACTTTCCTCATCATCTTCAAGGGATGGTAATCCGTCTTCAGATGTACCGTCAAGCTGCCTCCTCAATACTACGATTGAGTCGTAAATCGCCCTGCTTTCACTTTCTAATTCGTCTAACGGCTCACCTTGGCGCTTCCGTATCTGTTTTTCCAGTTCAATAGAGTCTAATCTGGCAGAAAGCATTTTCTTAGTATTTACAACCTCTTTTCTTGGCACAGCAGAACTGGGAACTATACCTAAAGAAAGAATTAAAAAAAACATGCAGTGGATTAATGCAGAACGCCTGTAGAAATGATAGGAAAAATGTATATTCATAAGATTGAGAGATGATTATAAATGAAAAATATGATATAATTATAATCAATCACACTTTAGAACTTAAGATATATTTTTTATTTATATTTAGCAATTATATCATGGTATAAACGGCGTACTGTTGCAAATACGATTTTGAAATTGTATATTGATTCTGTATTTCAATCAAAGAGTTAGGAAAATATGATACATCTTACAGTCTTTCATAACGACGAACCGATTAAGACATATGAAATAGATAAACGGGTCATACATGTCGGTCGATTGCCGGAGAATGAAATTCCTATCGCCAGTATAAGCATTTCCCGACGCCATGTCCGTATCGAACAGGATGCATCCGGACAATATATTATATCTGATCTGAACTCTTTAAATGGAACATTTGTAAATAATAAAAAAATAAAAGAATTTGCGTTATCAGACGGTGACAAGATTACTATTGGGAAATACTCAATGTTATTTGAACTCGGTGCTGAAAGTGCTGAGACAACTGAGGTAGCACCTGCAAGTCATGAACCGAATGTAATGGCAGCAGACCAGGTGTCGAGTGATGATGCAGATGTTGAAGAACTGGGGCCGGTACCAGCTCCTCCTCTTGGAAATGAAGATAGCAGCAGTGCAGGAGTATTAATTGAAACCAATAAACATGTTGTATACAAACTTGACAAGCCGGCCATGACCATCGGCAGTTCAGAAAAGGATGATATTTTTGTTGATGGATTCCTCATTACTGATGGCCATGTACTTATTGAAAAGGATGATGAAGGTACCTGGATTCATGCGAATAAATTAATGGGCCGTTTTAAAATTAATGGTAAAAAAGTAAACAAGCATAAATTAAAACATAAAGACAGAATCGAAATCGGTTCAAGCACCTTTCGCTATATGGAAAATGGAAGAAAATAATGAGGACCGCTATTATCTCTGACATCCAGGGAAATTTAGAAGCACTCTCTGCAGTTCTTTACGATATTGAATCAATGAACGTTGATGAGACTATCTGCCTGGGAGTTGTTATTGGCTACGGCCCGAATCCTAATGAATGTATTAATCTCGTTAACAAGAAATGTCCTATTATCCTTCTTGGAAATCACGATGCTGCAGTCTTGGATGTGTTGTCAACCCAGAACTTTAACATAAATGCAAAGATCGCTATTGAGTGGACAAGCGAACAACTTACTATAGAATCCCGAAAATTCCTTGAAGAACTTCCCATGTCAAAAATTGACCTGGATAAAACATATGTCCATTCTACTCCCTATGAGCCCCGGATGTGGTACTATATCACCTCGATTGAAGAAGCTGTCTTCAATTTTCAATTTTTTGATACTACCTTCTGCATTGTCGGCCATACTCATATTCCGGTAACCATCTCACTTGACAGTGAAAAAAAGATAACTGTCAGCCAGGATGGTTTTCTTGATTTCGGCAAAGATGATGATGTGCACTATTTGATTAATGTCGGCAGTATCGGACAACCACGTGACAGGAATCCAAAATCAAGTTATGGTATTATTGACAGTGAAGCGTGCAGTTTCACTCTCCATAGGGTGGAATATGATATTAAGAAATGTCAGGCGAAAATGAGAAAGCATAAACTGCCGGAATTCTTGATTGCCCGATTGGAAGAGGGTAAATAAGCACTTTAAAGAAAATTTTTTTCATAAAAAAAGGCCACTCATTCAGGAGTGGCCTTTTACTTATCCTAGACAATTAGTATCTATTCGCTCATGACACCTATTATTCTCTCATACTGTTTCATTAACTCTTTATTTTTATACACATTCATGACACCGAGATAACTTCCCGGTCCGACATCTCTTTCCACTGAATTTTTTCCACTCCACACAAAGACAAAATAATTTTTTGTCTTGCCACTGATTTCCTTGGTCAATAGTTTCCCTGCAATCTTTTCTTGAATGGTATTGCCTACTGCATCGAATATCGATAAAAAACCTTCCCAATTATCATGAGACAGGATTGGTCCCGTAATTTCCAGGAGAATAATCGATACCATTTTATCGTCAGGGTCTATATTATCTAAATTAAGATCTTCAATAATTTTATTCTTTATCTCTATATCGAAAATAAGCGGGCCAAGAATGGTTACATCAAAATCATTCGGGTAGGGCTTTACGACAAGCGGAATATGTACCGTTTCATTCCTCTGAGTAACATCAACCATATCAACAACCTTCCCGTGGTTATTTATCCAGACACTATCTCCTGCCACCGGGTATGTTTTACCGCTAATTGAATTTACCTTAAAAATCATGATAGTACTGCCGTCATCACCAGAAATTAAATTATTAACATCCAGCTTCATAAAATACTGATTCGTGGTCCCGTTGAGAGTGTAATTAAATCCAAACGGTTCATCCCCGGTCGGTTTCTTTACCTTCTCGGAAAAGGTAACCCGCAGAGAACGTACCGTATCAGTACCATTAACAACCATTACCGGGTCATAAACAGCGGGATCTATAAGTACCCCTCCCATGCCGTCTTTAATAATAAGCTCGGCATTCTCAATAAACCCGATCTGGGATAATTCCGTATCCCCGATTTTAAGGATATCTTTACTGTTATCGACTGCTGTTTGTGGCGGTTTAAACTTGGCTTTATTCTGCTGGACAAAAATGATAAATCCATCATCAACCCGTTTAAACTCTGTTGAAGTAGTATCGAATTCACGCCAGTCCGGCAGTACAACAGTTTTGGATAATGCACTAAGAACAAGAGCTTCATTATCCTTCATCACATCCAAAAGGCTGTCATCAACCGTCACATATATGGCATCGATATAACCGTCCGCCAGTCCGTTGGTACTTGAATTAATGGTATCCAGGTAGGTCGCCTCAAGTAATTTAAAGGTCTTTCCCATGATCTTGACGACAATATCATCAGTAAGTTTCTTGCCGTTAAAATCATATTCACCGTTTACATCCGTGGCTGCAATAAGCGCCATGGTGGCACGATTTGCTCTACCCTGTCCATTGGATGGATTAGAACCCACCTCAGCAGTTACAATCAAATTGTCATCACTCCACCATACTGTCGGATCTGAAGGGCCAATCCAGTTGCCGTACATATCCCGCAGGATTGCATAGAACTCCTCGTTATACTGCTCGCTTTGATAAATAAAAACAGAATCCAGCGGATCATCATCATTTTTATCGTTTTCACCAAAAACAGGCGTGTCTTCTATAACAAGATGATCCGGATCGCCGGGGAGCACGTAAATATGAACACTGTCCGACAGATGGATGTCATTTACATTATCATCATACTTTCCCCAGATCACTATCGTGGTATAGGCATCTGTAGGAACGAACATACAACTATCATCAAATGTGGTAAAAGTAGAGTCATGGTTTAATCCATTTAAATCTACCCATGTCCATGTCAAATCTCCCGGTAAATCTGTCACGATCCCGGTGTCAGATTTTATTTGTGTCCAGGCAAGAGCTGTATCACCGACCTGGATGGTATCACTGGGGTCTACAATTATCTCGAGTTCATCGGGCAAATACATGATAATATTCGATGTGATTTTAATATGTGAGGATGTCGCCTGCCGTTCGGCGAAAAAGAACGAAAGGGTACATGAATCACCGTCCTGGAGGTTCAGTTGAGTTGCAAAATCATCCAACGCAAAATTATCCTCTATATGCATGTGAATACCGCCAATATCAAGGACCAATTCCCCGTTGATAAACACCCAGACATCATCATCACCTTTAAAAGTGAATGTCAAATTAGGTTTATACAGGAATACTCTTTCAATCATCATGGTGAACGAATAGTTATGCTCAACCGGATTTATCGGTACACCAACCCAGTTAAGGGTCGGCTCCTTGCCGAACCCTAACTCATCAAGCGGGAAAAATGCGGTGTCCTCAAATTCGTAAACACCGGCTCCCAGGTGTTGAAACGTAAGGGAATCCTCAAACTTCATATTTATGTAGCTAGTATCCCAACTGACAATATCATTAGACTGCAGGCCGCCGTTTTGCATTTTGAAATATTTCGGATTATAGTTTTTATCGGTATGCTCACTAAAAGGACGGTACCATTTTTCGAGATAATGACTGTAATAGGTTTTCGTGCCACGAACAGGAAGGCCGTCCGAATCAAGGCTTGACTCAACCATATTTTTGGTTACAAGGTCCTTATCATCAACCGGGTTGAAATCAGGACAACTGCTATTAGAATGGAAATCGAAATATTGAACATATACGTTGATCGTTGGCGGATAATTCTGTGCGTTTACCGGAAGTGAAAAGAATACAATAGAAATGACACCAAGAAAAAGAGTTAACTCTTTAACAAGTTTCATACTAGCCCCCTCAATGCGCTAGAAGAAAAAAGAAAATAATCCATCTCATCCTTCACTTATAATATACTAAAAATGGTTATAAAGTTAAGTTATTTATTGCAAAAATACCATTTTAACTACTTACTAAATGTATTAATACAATAAATAGACAAATTTGTTTTGGTATAACTATTGTCGTTCTATATATAATCAAAGTTCAATCATTTCATTAATATAATTGTGTAATTAGTAGATTTTCCGTTGACTTACGTTGACCAATTAACAGGAGATTTTTATCAAAATTAATATAACCCCTTGTTTTAAAATAAGTTATAAAAACTTGTCAGATTTTTTATGCTTGGATTAAAGTATTAATGCCTCTCACTACAAATATAACAATAAAAGGGGTTAATTGCAAAAATCTTGAAAATTGCTTAAAAGTGTCATTGCGAGGAGTGAAGCGACGAAGCAATCTCCTACATATCAACGAGTTAGAGATTGCTTTGCTACGCTCGCAATGACAATATCGCCTTAAATTATGACTTTTGCAATTACCTCAAAAAACAAAAAAAAGCAACGAATACCTATACAAATGAATTATCCGTTGCTTTTATAATGTTTACCGGTTTTTAGACTATTTTTTTGATCTTTTCAAACTGTACTTTAAAGTCGATTTTACGAAATCCCTGAAAAGCGGGTGTGGATTTATTGGGCGGGATTTAAACTCAGGATGAAACTGCACCCCGACAAACCATGGATGGTCTTTAAGTTCCACTACTTCAACCAGCATTTCATTTGGTGAGAGGCCGGAAAGTACCAGGCCGGCTTTTTCGAATTGTTCACGGTAATCATTATTAAATTCATACCGGTGACGATGACGTTCACTGATATTTTCTTTTCCATAGCTTTGACGTGCTTTCGTTCCCTTCTTTAATACACATGGATAGGCACCCAGCCGCATAGTACCACCAAGATTCATAATTCGCTTCTGCTCTTCCATCAAATGAATGACCGGATCGGGAGTTGATTCATTATTTTCTATACTGTCCGCTTTGGGAAGCTTAAGTAAATGCCGGGCAAACTCAATAACCGCAGTCTGCATACCGAGACAAATACCAAAAAACGGGATTCCTTTTTCACGGGCATATTTTATTGCAGCAATTTTACCTTCCAGACCGCGTGAGCCAAAACCACCAGGTACAAGGATACCATGCATACCTTTCAGTACCCTGGCGGCACCTCTTTCCTCTATATCTTCCGCACCAATACTGACAATAGAAACTTTGGCGGAATTATGGGCACCTGCATGGTTTAGTGATTCATGAATCGATTTATAGGCATCCAGTAATTCAGAATATTTACCAACCACAGCAATGGTAACGGTATGTTTGGCATTGGTTACCTTTTCAATATATTCACGCCAGGGCCTAAGGTTACGTTTTCCCGAGCGGAGTCCAAGTGAATCAATAATAATATGGTCAAGATTCTGAGCAGCGAATTCTATCGGAACTTCATAAATTGTGTTCTTTACATCGAATGCCTCAATGACAGCCTCTTCATCAACATTACAGAAGAGCGAGAGTTTCCGCCTTACCTCTTTATCAAGATGCTTCTCTGTTCTGCAAATCAACACATCCGGAATAATACCAATCTCGCGCAGCCTGCCGACGGAGTGCTGTGTTGGTTTGGTCTTAACCTCCCCTGCTTTTTTCAGGTAAGGGATGAGGGTAACATGGATGAATAGAACATTACTTTTTCCTTCACTCTGCCTGAACTGGCGGAGTGCCTCTAAAAAGGGAAGACTCTCGATATCACCGACTGTACCGCCAATCTCACTGATAACCACATCAACATCCTCACCGGCAACCGAGCGGATACTGTCACATATCTCGGTCGTTACATGGGGAACAACCTGTACTGTTCCGCCAAGGAAATCCCCGCGTCGTTCCTTTTTTAAAATCGAATTATAAATACGTCCGGTAGTATAATTGCAGTTTTTCGATGTGGTTACTCCGGTAAACCGTTCATAATGACCAAGGTCAAGATCCGTTTCCGCCCCGTCGTCAGTCACATATACTTCACCATGCTGATAGGGGTTCATGGTCCCGGGATCAACATTCAGGTACGGGTCAAACTTCTGATGAATAACCTTTACTCCCCTTGACTTAAGCAGCAGCCCGATTGAGGCTGCAGTAATCCCTTTACCAAGTGAAGACACAACACCACCGGTTACGAAAATGTACTTCGACATCAGACTATCCTATCGCAAAGTGTTTGATTTTAGTTATCTCGCTACTTATAAAAATTCCACCTTTTAAAAAAAAGATACCTGTGGCTTCTAGCCATCAGATATCTTCGTGTATTCGACAATAACCCATTTAAAGCGGACGCTGTTATTTTTTATGTTTGTTATTACTCCTTCTTGGTTCAAAATACTGCTTTCAGGAAATATCGTCAAGACCAAATAAAGTAAATAATTTTAATCGGTAGACAAGAACAGGCATTCAATGTATAATGTTAGTCCTTTATCTGGAGTATTACATTCAGCCGTGAAAGATACCGCTGCAATTCCGCTACCTCCCCCGAAAAATCCCGCGGTTCAACCTTCAGCCAGGGATCATGTTCTACAGCGCTTTCTATTTCTATCCGCAGGCTATCGAGTGTAGTAACCATTTCATTGTAATCGAACAATTCCTTCATCCGATTCTTTACATATGAATTATATGCCTCAATCGCCATAAGCTGTTCATACAGGTTGTTTTTCCAGCTGTCATACTCAAGATGAGGGCTGCCATAAAACGTAAGGTCAAAGTCCCACGGAATAAACTGGAATTTTTTAATGGTGGGATTAAGATACAGATAGAAATTCTTTACTATTCCATCATAATGTCTGATAAGCATTGAAACAGTATAATAGTCAAGCACATTTTTTATATCAAGGACAGCACTCAACAATGCAGTATCGTTCACTGTCAAACCTTTATCAAGAATAAGAAAGAGCTGTTCCAGATCAAAATAGGTCATATCATCTTCAGGTAATTTTTTATCAAAATGTGCCTGGGGTATGACATTATTCTTCGACGTAAACCAGGAGTTGCTTTTTGCTTTATACAGGCTGGAAATTGGTAAATTTCGCTTCTGAAGAAACAATTCATCGACAATTTCAATAGCCAGATAAATACCATGGTAGCAATTATCAAAAAAAAGGTGAATCGGCCTGACTTCGGGACAGTGGAGACCTGCCTTTTTAAACAGCTTGTGTGCTAATCGATAACGGCAGAAACTGGTATCATTGTACTGCGCTGACAATTGAAATGCATCACCAACCTTTTGAGGATATCCGGTATACACTTCAACCTTAAAAGTTTTCTTGGGAAAATGGCACGAGAGACCGCCATGTATACGTATTCTGGCATTGCAATCCCCGGTATCACATTTTACATATACGGGAAACCAGCGCTCGATAAAGGTAGCTTTAAACAGTTCTGTCAGATTATCCCGACCTATTATCAACGATATAGATTCAATGCCATCAGCAGGTGGTCCATCCTGAATCCGGATTTGTTCAATACATGAATAAAATAACGGCCCAAAAAGGAGAATGAAAATTAATGAGAAGAAATAAGAAAGTCTCTTTACCATACCAGATGTACCTGACTAGCGATTTTGTAATTATACCGTCCCCAACTTACACCGGCATAATCATGTGCATATATAATTGAACCATCAGTCATCCAGCGGACTTGTAGTTTTGTAGAGAAATGAACAGTCAATCCGGCCAATACCTCCCCAAATCCCTGTGATGATGTTTCGGTATCATTCATCAGCCAGGAACCCGAAACTATCGGTTCAATACCTTTGACAAACTTTTTCTCGATCGGAAAGTTTTTCTTTACCAGTACCTTTGTTGCCAGGAAATACACCTTTCTAAAATCACCCATCTGCTGCGTAATATCAGAGGCATTCGGATCCAATCCGGTAAAAATTTCCAATGAGCTGTACCACTGCTTAATAAAGTATTCCAGACTCAAGACGCCAAGATTACTGTTTGTTTGCGGAAAATATTTTTTATTCCAGTGCCACGCATATAAATCGCAAAAACCGATCGTCCCGTTTTTCCACGCCAGCCATACTGCAATATTGCCGAAAATCCTCACATCAGGATCTGCACCGGTGACAGCATACCAGGTGAGCGTATTTTCCTGCGCCCCAATTTTACCCCGCAGTTGTATAAGGGGATCATAGGATAACACGCCAAAGGATTGAATATATCTGTTTATGAAAGAACGATGGATAGTAGGCCGCGTTTTTGAGCCATGTATTTCTTCCAGCCCAAAAACCTTGCGCTGATTCCCCAGTCGCAGACGAACCGGTTTCTTGAATTTAAACTGTATCCAGCACTCTTTGATTCTCACGCCCGCTAAATTATAATCCGCCTCCAGTTCGAATCGCCCCTTTACTCCTGAACCTGCTTTAACAGTAGTTTCCAATTCAGCTTTCCCAATTTGAACGGTCTTTTCATCATATACGGTGAAATCATGGTCCTTTGATTTTGCACCCTGATACTCGTATGCAATCCCTACGGTTAACTCACCGGAGAGCTTGGCGTTGACCTTGTCTTTGCTAAAAAGGAATTGGACAGAGCACAAAACAAATACCAGAAAAAAAGGTCGTTTCATTACATCTCTTTTCGTTTTTTATTCATGTATCAAAAATACGTTACCCGGTAACCTTAAAATAAAATATTGTATTCGAATTCTCATTCCGAATCATTTTTTATATAGATTTATTATTAAGCACACAACCACCCTTTTTCCCGGGAAAACAGCATGTATCAATGCTATCGCCTTTTAATCTACATTCTCCTTAATGTAACTGTTCTATCAGCAAACAGCTATTATGTCGCAACCGATGGTGATAACAACTCGGGGGATGGTTCTTCTGCCAGTCCCTGGGCAACCATCGATTATGCCGTCGCCTATATTCCTTCAGCCGGCGGAGACACCGTTATCGTAAGAAACGGTATCTATAATGGCAGAAATTATATCACCGAGTCCTTTGATACATGGATCGTTATCAAAGCGGAACATGAGTATAAAGCCAAGTTAACAAACATCCAGAATAACAAAGGCAATGAGGCTTTCGGAATTTTTACTCCCGGTTCAGCCAAAATAATCGTTCAGGGATTCCTGTTCTCAAATGCGGATGAGACCTATGTCTGCACAGAGCGCGAGGCAAATTTTCTCATTCACTTTCAGGATGCCTGCGATATCATTTTTCAGAATAATATTATCTTCGGCAATAATGTAGAGGAGTGTTGCAATGAACTTCTTAAAATAAACAGAGGAGGTGCAGAGTTTTATCCTCGAAACATTCATATCCGCGGAAACGTTTTTTACGATCACGTCAGTGCTCCCGGTGCCGATATCATTGATGCTGTCCGGCCGGGCGAACTTGATATTTATGAAAATATTTTTTTCACGCGCTCCACCCCAAACGCACAATCCTTTATCACATTGAAGCGGCAGGTGCAGGAGCAGGATATCCCTGACCAGTACAAACCCGCCCGTAATCCGCGGCACAAAGTTTACAGGAATATTTTTCTCAATTGGGACGGTAAAACTGATCAGGCGTTCATTCAGTTTGGTGAAGATGGACAAAATGAATATATGATTACTAACTCAATTATTGAGAATAATTTACTTATCGGGAATTCTTCAAATTCTATCGTTGCCGCGATTCAGCTCAAAGGTGCGAAAAATATTACCATACGTGCAAATACCATAACGGGCAACCTTCCCGGCGGGACCTATGGATTTCGTATTGGAACAGAAGGCGACAATCCCCCGGTTGACAGTTTCTTTATTTATAACAACATCTGGACCGATCCAACCGGAACCATGACGAACAGGTTTATCAATACCTACGGTGATGTTGATGTTTCCTCTATTGCGCTTAATAACAATCTCTTCTGGAACGCTGACAATGCTTTACCAGACCAGGGTTCGGTACTCCCCACGCAGGATGACAGTCGCATTGTTGCTAATCCCGAACTCGAAGAAAATCAGAACAATATAACGCTTCCCGTATGGGACGAAGAACATGAACAGTTTTTAAGCGGGAATAAAACAATACGGGAAGAATTTGAACGACTCGTTTACACCTACGGTGCAATAGCTGAGACAAGTCCGGCAAGAAACGAAGCTGATGCAACTGCAATGCCTTCAGATGATATTCTTGGCGGCAAACGGGATTCACTGCCTGATGTCGGTTGTTTTGAATATGGTGCAACCGTGAATAATACATTCAATCCCTACAATCAACATTTACTACTAAAGCCATTATACGTTAGAATACTGCCGGACAATACCATTCGGATAACTATGCAATTTCATAAAAGCTGTATGGTCGCCTTTCAACTTTACAATGTATCAGGCCAAAAAGTATATGAGCACAGAAAAAACAATTCACTTTCCAATACGCAGCAGATATCCATTACTCTCCCCTCAACATTTTTCCCGAATGGGGTATATCTCGCGGTTATCGCTTATGATTCAAAACTCTATGCGCAAAAATTATTACTTAACCAATAACTTATGGTATAATAAAAGGTAACCGTTCAGAGGTTCCCCGTTCAAGGGTTCCAGGATTATCAGAATGTAAATCACAAATACTCAACCGTAAAAATGAAGTAATGAGACACCTATATAAATTGTTGATTTCTTTAATGTTATTGAGCGGAATTCTCTTTTCTGAAGATATCCAGCAGACGCTATTGAATTATCCTTACAGTTCTGAGAAAATCTCTTCTTCTGCCAGAAGTATTATAATTCATTATTTCCAAAAAGGAGAACCGGACAGTATCGATAGGGTGATCAGTTTCTGTGATACGCTCTCTACATTAAGCCGGGACTGGCTATCAGGTCATGAACGTATTCTCATAACATTATTAAAAGGGGACCTTACTATTTTAAAAGAACCAGCCTTATACAAAAAACACCTCACATTACGTGACACCGCAGATACTGAAGCATTCGACACACGGCCCCCGCTCTATGATCCTTTCAGACACACCATTCCTCCCTATGATAATCTCTCTCCATTCCTTATACAAAATTTTCACCTGAAGATAAAAGTATTTAAAAACCGATATCCTGACGATATTTACTTATGGGGGTTTCTGGACATCATCTTTGATTGTACCCAAAAGAAAGTCATACGCTATCTGGTAAACTATCCGGATTCCCCTTTCGCAAACCTTATACGGTATAACTATTTTATACGATATACCTACCGGCATCATGGTATCATGGGAGGAATCGGATATTCCTTTATCAATTTCGGCAAGGATGCAAACTTACTCCTTCAGGACAAAATGGACATGACCGGATTTATCAATACCTACCTCCGGGGATATTCGATCAACGTATCGTTATCAACTTCAACAAAAGGATCACTCAGCAATCTTGTTGTTGGTGGGGATACCATTGTCGCCGGCACTTCATACCGGGATATATTCTTCGAAGTCTCGGTTGGCCATATCATTTCGATTAAGGACCGTGTCTATCTGACACCATACTGTGGTGCCGGTGGATTTCACACCTCACCAAACAGCAGTAAAAGAATCTCTCTTCCGGTAGCATGGGGAGCTAAAATCGGACTCAGTACAAATATTCGCATTGCATTTTATGACACTGAATTTATAGCATCTACTCCGAAACCGGATATTGCAGTACGACTGGATCTGGGATATCGATATAATAGATTCTACAGGATCCGATATGACCTTGGTGTCAACTCATTCTATGTAACCCTTGCTCTTGAATTGATTAAATTTGGTTTTAAAAGGAGTTTCGATGTTAATTAGTTTCTGTTAAATATTGACAGATGACAGTCATTCCCGCATGCTTTTGGCGGGAATCCATGCCCTTAAACACTTAAAAAGCTGGATTCCGGCCAAAAGCATGCCGGAATGACATTCAAAACAAGCTATATTTAACAGATACTAATTAGTGCCTGGCCGGAAAGTCCCTATCTTGTCATTTCGAAGCGGAGCGAGAAATCTTGACCTTGCTGACTTATAAAAAGATAAGATTTCTAACACGGATACCTTGTCCCTACGGTCGAAAAGACATCTTTTTACCAGTTTTCGGCCAGATAGTAATTAATCAAATGTTTTCAATAAGAAAATAAATAACAATGTACTTCGTATTACTTGTCAGAGTCCACTTCAATTACCAGTTCAAAACCATAAAAAAAGGAGTCTTTCCAATTACTCAATTTGCATTAACCTGATAACACTCTCAATGATAAAACCAGCATCAAAAATGTGTTTTCTCTTTGTGGTAAGCATTTTTTATGCCTTGCACAATGTAAATGCAGCTATCACTGTTTTAGAGAGTAATGAGCAGAGACTCTCCTTCCTGTTTGAATCAGGCCATAACTCTATTTCGACTCACAAAAATGGAAATGAGATGTTTTCATACATTTCATTTCAGGAATCCAATGCAGAAATTACAGATTCAAATGGGATTATACTACCGGTTCTGTCGCTTCATTTTGGTGTGCCGCAACAGGGAACTGCAACAGTACAATTCATTTCTCAAACAACCAGACGTATTCACCTCCATGCTCCCTTACCTGTTGACAAAGAAAATATTGATCACTACCGCCACATCACTCCTCATTCAAACAATCCCTGGATCTCAACAGTAGAGTATAAACATTACAGTACCATGCGAACAGGCCATCTCTATCTCAAACCGTTTATATATAATCCGTCAACAAGAACCATTACCGTTCTTCTCAAAGGTACCTGCACAATTACATTTCCACAGGCCAAAATAAAAGTTACTTCATCTGAACAATACAGAGGTGACTTCGCTGCCATGCTGAAAGATATGGTCCTGAATTATAAGGTAGCAAAGAGATGGCAAAAACCAGGGCGGCCGACATCCGGAAGATATAAGACTGCCTCTATTATTCCTGCAAACGAGAAAATGCTGCAGTTTACCATTGGTGATGGAAATGAAGGAATCAATGAAGCAACCACAAATGAAAATGGCATTATTAAAATCACTCCGGAGACTGTTACCTCATTTTTCGGTTCAACCATTCTTATCAATTCTATCAGCCTCTGGGGTTCACAGCGGGAAGAGCTCAGTGACACAGTACCTTCAGTTAGTACAATCCCGGACGGTGCCTGTGAAATACCGCTGCTGCGAATCGACAGGAACAGCAATGGCATATTTGATACTGATGACCGTATTCTGGCATATGTTACCGGTATCTCGGATTGGTATTATGATACGGTAATGCATGATTTCGCCTTCCGGTTAAATCGCATTGAAAATAACAGGACCTATTGGCTGCGAAGCAAAGGAGGGTTGAAAACAATACCATCATTCCATTGCTCGGGAATACCGGTTGATACCATAACGGTTTTTGAAAACAGGGTACGATATAAAAAATCCGTTGAACTTAAACACGAGAACCGATTCGGCGGTAAGGAGTGGCGGTGGATACTCCTTGATGATAAAAACCATGCTTTCAATCTGATGCTTGAGTTACCCGATGTGCACAAAGGCTATCACGGTTTTTTGCAGGTTAATTCAGGAACCATATCACCTTCTTGCTACACTATTACATTTGGCAACACCGTATTAAGTGACTCCGGTTCATGGAAAGTGGTTAACAACTGGGATAATACAAAAGCAACAATCTCCCTGTGCAAGTTATCCTCACTTGAAATTACACACCTGGATATCCGTTACCGTCAATCACTCGATATGCACGGTAAAAAAATGATGCGGATGTATTCTTCTCAAGAACCGAAATCAAACATAGTCATGTACCGGTTGAAGAATCTTCCGTCGGAAAAAACCTACCTGTTCCGTATTCCGTCAGATGAATCACGTATTCAAATAATCGATATAGTCTCCGGGGAAGGCACCTTTTCATGGGTTGATACGGCAGGTATTGGTATGCAATATATAGTCAGTACAGAATCAGGCCTTCTTACTATCAATGACATGAAAGGGTATTATCCCTCTTCCCCTGAACCATATGTAATTACTGACCTCAGAAACACCGGCAATAAATCCGATCTCCTCATAATTACCGATATTACATTAAAGGCTGAAGCGGTTCGACTTGCCAAACATAAAAAATCCATCGGTACATTCCTGTTTCCCAATGTTGTTGTGACCGATGATATCTATCGGGAGTTTTCCGGCGGCAACCACGATCCGGGTGCAATACGAAACTTTCTCTTCTTTACGAAAAACTTCTGGACGCCGGTTTATACCGGAGGAACAGCCGGCCCTGATTATGTAATTCTGTCAGGAAACGGCCATTACGATTATAAAGGATATTCTTCGCAGGAACCTGTTATAATCCCAACCGCCCAGATAAATTGCGGAGGCAACCGGCTCTGTGTCGATGACTTTTTCAGTTGTGTCACCAGTGGAGAGTGTATCAGCCACAGTACAGCCGCACCGGATCTCTTCCTTGGCAGATTCCCGGTTACCACGGTTACCGAAGCTGCAACGGTTATTGACAAAATAGTCGAGACTGAAGGTTTGGAAGCTGACAGGGGCCCGTGGCGGAACAGTATTCTGCTGGTCTCTGACGACGATATGCAGGGTAACAAATATGATAATATAACCCACTACAAGGGAAATGAAGATATTGAAACAAGCATAATGCAGACACGACCATATAGTGATATACGAAAAGTGTATCTATTTGAATATCCTCAAAATGAACTGTTTATCAAGCCTGAAGCTTCACGCGCACTGATAAATGAGATAAACAGGGGTGTTTCGTGTGTTAATTTTTTCGGCCATGGGAACGAAATGGCATGGGCTGATGAAGGTATACTGAATACCAGTACGGTTTCCAATCTGACAAATACAAAACGATACCCGGTAATAACTTCATTCTCATGTAATGTCGGCCATTTTGATATTCCCGGCACTCCCTGCTTAGCCGGCACACTCCTTAAGACTTCCCGAGCCGGGGCTATTGCCGGTATTGCAAGCTCCCGAACCGCATCCGCAGGTCAAAATACCAGCATGGGAAAAACATTCTACAAGCATCTTTTTAACACAGATACCTACAGGACCCTTGGCCAGGCCTATTGCCTGACAAAAGCAACAGATAACCTGAAGCGCTATGTTTTCCTGGGAGACCCTTCAATACGATTTTTACCACCTTCCGATTCAATTGCTATAACTATTACATCCGAAGAGGGAATTCCTCTCGGTACAGACACACTTAAAGCTTTTCAACAGGTTGTCGTATCAGGTAAAATCATGAGAAATATGGTGGTAAACTCCTCATTTGGAACACAGGATGAACCCGCCTATATTCAAATTGGATTATATAATCCGCAACGTGATTCAGTTAAACGCAAAGACGGCTGTACCTTTACTGATCCGAATTACAAAAATCCGATTTACACGATGCCGGGAACACCCGTGTTTATCGGCAAGACGAGCGTTACCCATGGAGAATTCAAGCAGAAAATCTTTATCCCGAAAAATATTACCTACCGTAAACCGGGGGTTACTATCAGGGGCTATGCCTGGAGCGGTTCCGATGTTGCCACAGGTTGTAAGGGTAATTTGATTTTTTATGGAAGTTTGCAAATATCCGATCCTGACACTGAGGGCCCGTTCATCACCGTCCGTCCGGTTTATACTAATGATTCAATGTGGAATACAAAGGTAGGGTTTACCGATAAAATCAGTTCAACCCTCCCCCTTGAATGTGAAATTATTATCTCAGATGACCATGGTATTGATGTGACCGGTATTGGGCCCGATGAAGGGTTATCACTGGAAATTGACAACGCCATACCACGGCAAAATATAAACCATAAATTCATATTTGATGAAGGTGATTATGCGCAAGGAAATGCACATGTTGTATTCAATAAAGAAGATTTAAGGCCGGGTAATTATACCCTCACGGTCCGGGCACAGGATTTACTGGGTAAAGTTTCTAAACGTACTGTGGCACTTGAAATACTCTCCGATAATGATTTCAAACTGGGCCATGTTTTTAATTATCCGAATCCTGCTAGAATGGGCGGTAAGACAAGGTTCTATTTCTATCACTCAAACACTTCTGAAAACTGGTATAGCGGGGTACATGCCACTATTAAAATTTTTACCCTGTCGGGAAGATTGATACGGGTGTTTCGCAATGCCCGTAACGGGCAGGTATGGGATCTCACCGATCAACGCGGTCATAGACTCAGCCCTAATATATATCTATATCGTATTACCGTAGAAATGACAAATTCCGGCCTCTCAAATAAAAATAAAATTCAAAAAAGCTCTGTAAAAAAACTAGTTATACATCCCCCCGGTTAATATTTTTAATAGTGTCTCGGTGGTTTCTTCTTCATTTCTATATTCGAACAAAAAAGCGTTCCCCTGGAGGGAACGCTTTTTTTAAAATAAAATCAAAAATATATTGCTCTTCTATGGAAATTAAACTATGCTAAATTACTACTCTTACATAAATTGTAGCTGAAAAGAACGTATATCCTGCTAAATTCCTTTGATGACAAAAAAAAATTACACTTTTATTATCATCATATAATGAAAGGAGGAGGTATGATATGACCTGAGTTGAGTGAATTTCTGTTGTTATATACGTAAGTTCATGGAACAGAATCCGGTATTTATTACCTGACCAAGCTAAGCTGGACTATAGCCTTAACGAAATAATCTCATTATCTAATTATCAATAATACTACAAATCAAAGGAGGCTTTTAATGGCCGAATATCCTAATAATTGTGGCGCGAATGATGATATGAAAGTTGACGGTAAAGTTGGCATTGGAACTGCAAGCCCATCCGCATCGTTAGATATTGCAGCAGCCGCGGCTGGTACCAGAGGTATACGAATTGGTACCAACAACAGCTATGAAATTGAATTTACCGGCGGTGACGGAGCAAATATTTATTCCGGATCTTCACATTTGGTCTTTTTAGCCGGTACTGGAAAGGAAATCCATTTTGGTACGAACGGTACAAACTCTCAAATGATTTTACAAAATGGAGGGGATATGAAGGTTACTGGTAATGGGAAAGGGATAATTTTAACATCCCCCAATGGACAAGTAAAAAGAAGGTTATATTTGAAAGATGATGGAAATATAGGACTAGAACACCCATAATAACATGATTTTTTTCTTGGGGAATGGACTAATACCTTTCCCCAATTATTTTATTTCATTTTAAATATTTTTACTTTATAATTATCAAAAAAGCTTATATAAACATCTTTATTTTTAAATGTAATTTGTGAAATATATTGATTGCTCGTTTGGAAAATACCTTTAAATAAACCTCCGGATTTCAATAACTTAATTTCGCCATTTGACATTGATACACAAATATCCGAATTAATAATTGTTATATCTCTTAATAGATAATTTTTATTATCATAAAAAGGGTCAATAATTTTAATAAATGAACCTGAAGTTGTAAAAAATTGTATTCTATACTCATCCAATACAACAATTTCTCCAAAACTTGAGACGTTTAATGAATTAATTTCCAGAAATTCCCCATCCCCATCACCTTTCTTACCCCATTTTAGAATGAAATTACCATTGCCATCAAATTTTTTAATTGTGGAGAAATACTGGCTATTGGAATAATCCGCAACAAACACTTCATTATTATAAACACATATTACTTCAGGCGATTCTAATTTCGATGAATCACTACTACTACCCGAAAAAGAGTTTATAAAGGCCCCATCTGAACCAAATTTTTGTACTCTTCCATTTCCTTTGTCAGCAATATAAATGTTTAATGATTCATCGACAGCCACACCAGAAGGCTTTAAAAATTGGGAAGCTCCGCTTCCCTTTGTTCCAAATGAGAGAAAACACGTATGACTGGTATCAAACTTTTGAATCCGGGGATTATCACCCGTATTACTTTCATGGCTGACCACATATAAATTCCCGTTTTTATCAAAACACATGTCCCAGATAGTAGTGAACTGGCCAATACCGGTACCTTCCGATCCAAGAGAATCAACCAGTGTAAAAGCCGGAACAATTACTATACTTTGCCCCTGACTCTTTTCCCCTTCTTCATCATTGGTATCAACAGCAGTTACTTTGTATTCATATTGCTGGTCCTGCGATGCAGTGCTGTCATGATACATTGTGTCTAGAATAAGTACTGGATTTATTGGCACATTGGTAAAACTGGAGTCACTATGCCGGCGGTACACATTAAATCCTTTTACCAGTTTTGAGTTTGGTGAGGCCCATTGTAACGTTACTATCTGCCTGAGTGTATCATACACTATCGCAAGATCCTTTGGCTTGGGGATTCCAATATAGGGTAAAAACAGCGTGTCTGGTAAAACAGCATTCACGCCGGTTGTGATAGTCAGTACAGTATCAAGAGGGTTATAATCATCAAGCGTTGTCAGGAACCGTACACGATACGCGCCTTCAGCCATGTTTAAAAGAATAAAATTACCAAGAGGATCATCAGGCATCGTCCATACAGGCGTCCCCAATACAACTATAAATACCAGTTCCGGATTATCCTCCGGCTGCAGCCTTACAATTCCACGTATCGATCCGGGTGCTTTTAACGTGTCAGGAGGTGCTTGAAAATTATCATCAGGTGGTATATATAGAGAATCCTGATATGCATAACCACTGTCTCCTTCACCAAGGATATTAAAATATCCGCTGGAAAGAGAAGCAAATAAAAATCTCCCATTTTCATCTGTTAGAGTAGAATCAATTTGTAATGAATCCCTTTTCCCGTCAGGTTTCGGATTGTAATCAACACTGACAATTTTAATAGAGGCATTTACAGCGGGAGAGCCATGAGGATTATACAGGAATCCTGATACTTTCGAGTTGGTAGTCTCTGTGCTGCCACCCGCTACAGGCTCATTGTAATTACAGGTTAACCAGATAACCAGACTTACCCCTACAGCAATTCCTCCGAATATTCGAAGTTTATTATTCAGTTGCATAAAAATCAGTCTCCCCATTAAAGGGGGATAAAAAGTATTTAATCCCATGCATAACCTGCATTTTTCCCTGTTACTTTTCTGGAATTGTAACTTCCTCCGGCCCCTTTACAATCCGACCGTCTTTAACTAAAATACCATGTAATACACAATACTTCTTGTGTAAAATACAAAATTCAGCCATTTCTTTAATTCGACAATCCTCCATGTTTTCACAGTCATAATTAATACACTTCATCTCGGCCCCCATTCTTTAATAAGAATATGGCATCGTTAATAAACAGAATTTTCCAATGTTTTTATACCTATCAGATAAAATTTTTACCCATGTTTCATTTCGAACCTGTTCACCCCTGTATAGTCCGCATTGTTTTTCTTTTTTTCGGCAGCATGGAAACAGGAAATAATTGAAAATTAATTTGATAGACCCTGTCTACCGGTTCATCACAATAAACGATATCGACCAGTTTTCCCCGGAATACCTTTAACTCCTGCCTGAGCCTTTCAAAACCATGCCTTGATATACCGACGGTGAGTGTGGAGATATCCCGGTTCTCTTTTTTATGGTGTCCTATTGATTCGGATGCCAGGGCAAGTGCCTGCTTCTGGAATTTTTTTACCGCAAGACCAAGTACCTGGCCGCCGGCTGTTATCGCCTTGTCAACCTGGATATACTTTCCGGAAGGCATCTTTTTTAGTAATCCCAAATCCAGAAGCAGTGTAACGGATTTTTTTGCCTGGCCGGGTGTAATGGCAGGATCGCAGGCTTTCGCAAGCTGCTTATAGTCGTCTTTCCAGTCGAGCGTGGTAACCAGCTCCCTGATCACGACAGTATACCAGTTGTTAAAATAGGCAAACTGATTGTTTCGCATGACGCTTGATTTATGATTCTTACTGAGCGATTGCAGGTTATGGAAATAATATTCCTTATCTTCTATACGTTCGGCATTATTAAAATCCACCATTGCATCAAAATAGTCCGTCTCTTTTTTCTTCAACCCCATAGCTTTGGCGATTTTCAACGTACTCGATTTTGACAGTGCTTTTTCACCCTTGATAATCTTATGAATAAATGTCTTTGTCTGAAAGCCTGCATTATCGGCAAACTTCCGATATGAAAACCGGGGAACCAGCTTCTTCTGCTCCAGGTAATAGTCACAGATAAACTCACGGTAACTGGTGTGATTGTAGATATTCGGCATAGTGCATATTCTCTTTGAAACATAACCAGGACAAGTAGAGTAATTATACTACTTTTTTCGGATAAAATCAACCTGTTTTTTATTTTTTTGGGGAACGATACAACAATAATACAATTCAGCCTGTTTGCAGCAACAGCTTTATGCATACATATAAACCGGAGGTATATTTAATCACCTATTTTAATTTATTTTTCACTTTTTGGGGAACGAATGTGCTATATTAAAAATTAAGTATTCTGAATTACACCTGTCTGTGACGATGGGTGTTTTCCGGAAGAAAACACTTTTTTACTTTTGCGTCATTTGAAAAATGACAAAAGCTGTTTTTTTAAGTAAATTCATAAAAGCTTATCTACAACCCTTTTCATCATGAATTTATATGGGGGCGCAATCAAGGAAATTACTAAATGATATTTTTTACTAAAAATTTACAAAACGGGTGAATAATTGAAAGGAGGTTTATTTTGAGGGTACTATTATCTGTTTATCATTGAATACTTTCAGCTTTTATCTGAAGTTTTATAATTTCAATCCTCATCCATTATATCATTAAGAAGGGATAGCCTTATGAAAAAAAATGACTTCAAATTCATTTCTCATTTTTTAATTTTTATATGCATACTTATTACAAGTGTATATTCCAAAAATCTTATAAAGAACAGCGATTTCAACGATGGATTATTATACTGGAAATGTGATACTTATGATGGAGCGGAAGCTGAGTATCGATTTATAAGGGACGGTGAGTTCAATATTACTATTGCAGATCCGGGACCGGAATACTGGTCAGTAATGTTATATCAGGAAGATATTCCGATACAACAAGGTAAGACGTACACCTTGCGGTTTGATGCGTGGGCCAGGAATTTTCAGTATTTTCATGTTCTTGTTCAGAAGAATGCTGAACCATGGATAGATTATAGCCAACACTCAAGTTTTAGTATTAATTCGAATTGGAAAAGTTTTGAACGTACCTTTACTATGCTAAGTGCTACTGATTTGCAAGCAAGTTTAAATTTTGAACTTGGAAGATTGCGGACTAACGACATCATTATTGATAATGTTGTTCTTGTAGAACACAATCCGATCCAACAGAATAATTTGACGATTTATTTAAATGATCATGATATTGTCAAAATAACTAATGATCCTACTGGCGATGAAGTGACGCATAATTGGGGCACACCTGAAATACAGTACAGCTATACCAGTAGTACGCCGATTAAGTTAACAGCTATTAACGATAATAGTTTTACATTTGAACATTGGAAGATAGAGTATGTCGGTAGGACTGAATATTCGTATTCAAATCCCTTACCTTTCAGTATTGTGGAAGATGTTGAGGTAACTCCTGTTTATGAAAGAACTTTTAATAGCTATTATTATGCAATTAATGCTGGTGGACCTGAATATACAGGTCCCGGGAATATTGTTTATGAGAGCGATTCATATTACACAGGGGGAAATTCATATATTCTACCTTCCGATGTACCAATAGACGGTACAGAAGATGAACCTTTATATCGCTCAGAACGATGGGGAAATTTCAGATACGATTTTCCAATAAATAGTGCGCTGCATACGGTTGTATTAAAATTTGCAGAGATATACTTTGATGATCCTGATGCCCGGATTTTTGATGTAACTATTGAAGGTAAAAAAGCGATATTCGATTTGGATATTATTGAAATGGTAGGAAAGAATCATTCGTATGATGTTTATTACAACGCAGAAGTTACTGATGCTGAATTAAACATAGAATTTAATAATGCATCGGCTGATCAACCTAAACTATCAGCGATAGTGGTGTTATCTCACGGTGGTATTGAGCCCTCTATCCAAGAAAAATTGGATCAAATGAGTATAGAACAAAAAATCGGTCAAATGACAATGGCGAACGTAAGCTCTGTTACACCTCAGCAGGCAAAGGAAAACTATATTGGTGCATTATTTAACGGAGGAGGCGGGGCGCCGGATCAAAATACTCTCGAAGGGTGGGCTGACCGGGTTGAAATCTATCAAGAAAAAGCAATGGAGAATGGTATGCCAATCATTTATGCCATGGATGCGGTTCATGGTATGTGCGAACTAAAAGGAGCTACAGTGTTCCCCTATAATATCAATATAGGGTGTGCCAATAATGTAAATCTTGCGAAAAAAGCGGCACGGATTACTGCAATCGAGACCGCAGCCTGCGGTGTCAGGTGGACCTTTGGCCCGTGTGTAGCTGTATCCCGTGACGATCGCTGGGGACGCGTCTATGAATCTTTTGGTGAGGTGCCGGAAAATAACAGCAGAATGAGTGCTGCATTTATAGACGGTTTTCAACAGGGGCCTTTCTTGCATAACACCCACTCTATTGCCGGTTGTACAAAACATTTTATTGCAGACGGAGGTACGGTATGGGGGACAGGTGCTATAGATGAAAACATGGGCAATATACAAATGGTCGACCGCGGTGTAGCATCTTACACGGAAACGGACTTAAGAAAACTTTTTCTTCCACCTTACCGGAAAGCTATTGAACAAAATCTTGCCAGCCTTATGGTTTCGTTTTCCATGTGGGAAGATCCCAATAGTGGCGCTAAGGTTGATTGCATACAGAGTGAATTTTTACTTACAGACCTGTTGAAAGATGAACTCGGATTCAAAGGTGTAGTCATAACCGATTGGGACGGTATTATCTGGCCTGATGCCGATTTGGAAATTTATGATAATGGCGCCGTATATACAAAAGATAATATCAAAACTGCTATACGAGCCGGTGTTGACATGGCCATGGTTGCAAATGCCTGGCAGAGTTATATACAATTATTGAAGGATATTGTTGCCGAAGATCCTTCGTTTGAGGATTATATAACCGAATCAGTTCGTAGAATATTACGGCTGAAATACCGGCTTAACCTGTTTGATAATCCATATCCAGACCGTTCCAGACATGAGATTGTAGGCTCTGGTGCGCATCGCAAACTTTCACGGCAGTGTGTGCGGGAGTCTATGGTATTGCTGAAAAATACCGGGGCACTGCCTTTATCTAAGAATGCAAAGATCGCGCTGGTTGGAGAATGGGCTGATGACATTGGATACCAGGTTGGCGGGTGGTCACTTGACTGGTTGGGGACTATGGGCAATCAGAATTATCCTGGAGGACAGTCTATTAAAAATGCATTTGAGGAAGCAATTAAAAATTATCCAGGTGAAGTAACTTACTATCAGGACGGAACCGGGATAGGTGATGATGAAGATGTTATTGTCGTAGCCATTGGTGAAGAGACTTATGCCGAATGGAAAGGCGATAGAGAAATTCCCGAAGTGTCACAAGCCCATAAAGACCTTGTTGCATTGTGCGCTTCGTATAGTAAACCTGTTGTCTGTGTTCTTCTATCCGGTCGTCCCATTCTTATTGGACAGGATGAGGATGACGGTGTTATTGGTGACTGTGATGCATTTATAGCCGCATGGTTACCCGGAACCGAAGGACTGGGTATCACGGATGTTCTCTTTGGTGATTACAATCCAACCGGAAGATTGACCTTTTCCTGGCCAAAATCAGCAGCACAGATGGAGTCCACCATCAATGTGGGTGATGCTGTATATGATCCGCTTTTTGAGTATGGCTATGGTATGGATTACTATTCACCTGTTTCAGGAGGTGACTATGACGAGTGGGAAGTAGGCATATTTTACCCAGTAGGCTCGAAAGTTAGCTACAATGGAAGCAACTGGGAAAATACCTTTGCACATACATCTCAGGTTGACTGGTATCCCGGGGCACCGGGACTCTGGTTCTGGGTTGAGATTGATTAATAGATAACAGTAAATAAAAAGGTGCTCCCTTTTGTAATCTACCATAGGAGCACCTTTTTACGTAAAACTTATTTTATTATTGAAATGTATCTGTTTTTGGTTTAAATTTATAAATAGAGACTAATTTAATAATTTATCTAAGATTATTATTTATGAAAAACAGGTGTAAGTTATCATTTGTGAAAACGTTTGAAGTAATTATTATATTCTTTTTAAGTGTATATACTCAAACTTATAAGGAAGATTCTCTAGCTGTAAGAGCGATACTGGATTCAAACAATCTTTACTATATTTATGTTAATGAAGTTGCACCGGTAAAGAACGATCGAATTTTCAAACTTGGACTTTCTGACGAACATATCTCAGTGATTATTCCTGAAATAGGAAAGCTTGATAAATTAGAGACACTTATGCTTAATAATAATTTTGTAATCTTCCTTCCTGAAGAAATAGAAGGTTTGTCAAGTCTAACAAAATTATTTGTAAAAAACAATAAATTATCAAGCGTACCAAACACTTTAGAAAATTTAACAAATTTAATAGATATAGATCTTGCAGTAAACCAATTAGAAGAGCTCCCCTCAACAATCGGCAACTTAAAAAAACTATTATGGTTAGAAATTTCTGATAATAAACTCATAGAACTACCCTCTGAAATCGGGAGATGCGATACATTACACAAACTACGCTGTACATATAACGAATTAACCACCTTCCCGGATGAGATATGCAATCTGAAGAATCTATGGC
>CBDVBE010000004.1:0-37596 GCA_965372145.1 uncultured bacterium
TCATTTGAAGATTTTTTTTCGAAGATATAGCAGGTTATTCTGTTAAAAATCCTTCACTACATTTATTCATATATATTTTAACATTGATGTTTAAAATAGTCCTCGTGATCCTGCTCGTATTCGTAATCCTAATCGAAAATACATTTTTATTATGCCAAATAAAGCACTCATAATAAATCCCTGGATAACCGACTTCAAATTATATGACGAGTGGATGCACCCATTAGGACTTTACTTTCTTATATCGTTACTCAAACACAATAACTGGGATATCTCTTATATAAATTGTCTTGATCGTTCACAGGAATCGAAATCAAAGCGGTACGGCACCGGTACATTCCCCGCGATAGAACTGCAAAAACCGCGACTTTATAGACATATTCACCGAAAATACAAGCGGTATGGAATCAGCGAAGAGCAGTTAATAAATACATTGACTTCGGGTAACACTCCCGGCATCATTTTTATCGGCAGCGGTATGACATACTGGATAGATGGGGTCGTGGCAACGGTAAAGCAGGTGCGGGAAATATTTCCAAAAACACCTGTTGTAATAGGAGGCATTTCTGCAACACTCATTCCTGAAATTATTAATGCATATCTGCCTGATTCTATTATCTATTCCGGGGCGCTGTTCAGTGATCTCAGAGTGCTGCAAAAAATACATCTACTATTAAAAGACATTGCATCACATGGATGGCTTCCAACACTGTCAGATGCCTTTACGCTGATTAAAAACCCTTTTCATGGCCCTCTCCTGACATCCTTCGGATGCCCCTTACACTGCTCCTATTGTGCGTCATCGCATTTGCAGAAAAAGCTTCTCCTCAGGCCGCATGAAAGTGTCATCGACGAAATGCGCTATTGTATTGAAAAGAGAGGTGTTGTTGATTTTGCATGCTATGACGACGCCCTGCTGTTTCAGAGTGAAAAACATTTTCTTCCATTGGCAAATAAGATCCAACAGCTCGGCAGTGATATCAGAATACATGTTCCGAATGGACTGCATATCCGATGGTTGGATAAGAAAAACATCGAATCAATGAAAGTGTGTGGATTTGTCACGTTGCGATTCGGTTATGAAAGCAGCAGTATTAAACATACACAAGACACTAATGCGAAAGCAGACAGAAATGAGCTGGAGGAGAAAACTCGACTTATAAAAGCTGCCGGTTTTTCATCAAAGGATATTGGTGTATACATTATGGCCGGTTTGCCCGATCAAACGGTTGAGGATGTAATAGATGAACTCTCATTTATTGCATCACTCGGTATACAGGTAAAGCCGGTATTCCTCTCCCCCGTTCCTCATACGAAGTTATTTAACTATTATACAGAGACGCTCCCACAGCTGACGCAGGACCCGCTGTTTCACAATGACACCTTCTTTATTACACAATTACCGGGATGGGGCTATGATGCAATGGAAGAAGTAAAAGGGAAAGCACAGGAGCTGAACAGGGAAATCGTGGAATGATGGAGTGATGTATTATGGACTGAATAAATCCGTAACCGTTCAGAGGTTCTGGGTTCAGAGGTTCAGAGGTTCAGGGGTTCAGAGGTTCAGAGGTTCTGGGTTCAGGGGTTCTGGGTTCAGAGGTTCAGGGTTCAGAGGTTCAAATTTCTGACTACTGATTTTCATCTTTTGATTTTCATCTTTGGACTTTAGACTTTTGACTTTCGACTTCCGACTTTCTTGACTTTCGTCTTTTAACTTTAGGCACTTTTAACTTTAGGCACTTTAAACTTTCAACTTTTAACTATCTATTTCACCACTCGCCACACTTCGACTATCCTCCTTACAATATCAATAAGCAATATCAGACTCACTGTTGACTCTGCAATAAGCAGGTAGGGATACTTTTTCAATTTTGCCCTGAACAGCCAGCCAAGTGTGGAAAGAGCCAGGATTGCAAGTCCATAATTTCTAAAACGGTCAATACCGGAAAAAAGCAGAAGGATAATAACCAGAATGTATAATCCTGATAAGGTGAAAACAAACTTATAAAACCTCTTATGTAACAGTTTTTCAGGATCATGCTCGATTATAGTGAGAATCTTTTCCGGCACAGCAATAGTTATACATTCTGAAATGATACCTGCACAGGCACATACGAGCACTATTCCCAGAAATATATCAGACATGAGGATAGGTATCCAAACTTATTAAAACACTATATTTTCGAATAATTTTGATTCAGCAGTTATATTTTTATATTTTTATTATATAATTAACCAATAGGGTTTTATACAAGTTGAAAATTATTTCATTTAAAGGATAACCATTCAATGTCATCAGTTCTCAGACAATTTCTATTAGAAACATACAATCCGGGCCAACATTATTATCTTAAAAAAGAAAAAAGCGGCTATATCCAAATTGATGACCAGGATGATTATGACAATATATCAGACTTCATTAATATATTTCTCACCGTTAAACGAAGAAATAATTTTCAAATTGAAATCATAGGAAAAATGCCGATTACGCAGGATATGGCTGATCTGGTAGAAATTTATCACGGGAAAGTAGATGTAACAACGAATCGAATTATTCTAACCCTTCATCCTAAACAGATTGAAGTACTCCAGGATTTTGCAGCCCTCATCCGAAAAACCGCTTCAATGGGTGACCTAGTCAGTAACCCCCACTGGAATCAGTATTCAGCACGTACGATAAGTACACTCAACCGGTTTGTCCGAACGATTAAAGAATATGTCTCCATGCGGCAGAAGCAGTTAATCTAGTCTAATCGATAAAATTTTGTAACTATTCAGGTGATGCGACTTTCTCAGTGTCATTGCGAGCGAAGCGAAGCAATCTCATTTCTCAAACGTAGGAGATTGCTTCGCTTCGCTCGCAATGACATCATTAAAAACTATGCCTGAACAGTTACAAATTTCTTTGGGTATCAGATACACGGTACCAGCCCACCTGGTAGTAAATAATTTTAAAAGTACTAACTCTGTTCCTTCCCTTCAATCACAATCTCCATAGGAACATCAAAACCGCTGAAAACCCGTTCGCTGAATGGATGGTCCGCTCCGGCTACAGTAACTTTACACGCGAGATAAATCATATACATATTCTGGACATTAATCTGCCATTTCGCAACAAAGGTACTCTGACTTACCACATTAAGGCGTGCTCCCTGAAACAGGCGTATCAGCCCCCATTGTCCCGTATGAGTAAACTCTTTAACAATACTGTTATTTGCATAGATCTTCAGTGCAACATCCCTGGAACCACTTTCAACGGGCCAGTTAAACCGGGCTTTATTCCCTCCGCCCCCGGGAAGGATTTCATATTCGCCGTCAGCAATAGTGAATACTGCCTTGTTTTTATTGGCCTTCATTGGAGCTATGGTAATTTTCTGCTTGCGCAACGTTCCATCCGGCTGAAAAAATATGGCACTTATTCTCTCTGCATGTTTTAGCGTTTCTATCAGCTTTGGATTAAATACCACCTTAACCGTACCGACATTTCGTACGTGCCATTTGTTATTTGTTTTCGTCATAAACGGTGACAGCCTTCGGTCATAGAATCCCCACAGAATTCCCGTGGAGGGCCGGAAGAAATCCATAACATCGCTGAACAACGTTTCATCATCCTTTTTAGTAAAAGGGTACCTTCCGGCAAACCTGTTTGTAAACAGTTTTGCCACATCATTCTGCCAGAGAGTATTCAGTTGTTTGCGTAAAACTTGTGATACTGCTTTGCCGGTATACTTTACCGGCTGCAGGAGAAGTTTTTCCAGGGTCTGTGCCATCTCATCAGACATACCGGCCAGCTCATTTTTAGTAAACGTCCACGCAGAAAAAAGCGGATCAGAATCTTTCCCGTTAAAAACCGCTACAATATTATCCCCATCCGCAGATTCAATTGCTGAGAGTTTTTCTGCCAGGGTAATTACCTTGTCCCGATATCCCGCTAAGCCACCCAGTGAACCACTTCCTGATCGTACGAATAACCGTAACGGTGAAAATGCATCAGCCAGTTCAGCAGTACCCTTTTTTCTTTTCAGGAATGATCCGGGCTTTATACCAAGTTTTTTAAGCTTTTTAGTTTTTTTGGCAGCAGCTTTCTTTAACACACCCGGAACTTCTACCTCTTTTTTACTCATCTCTTCGGTTATCTGAGTAAGTTCAGCGACTTTTTCAAAAAAGGTGACCAACTCGGACTGATCACGGCCCAGTTTCTGTAAAATCCTGCCGCTGCGTGCTATATCCCCAAAAGGTTCCATGGTAACGGCACTGATAAAAAGCAGCCACTTCTCCTTCACATCCCTGAAATAGGCACTGACCATGTCGTCATAGAGTTTATCCAGATCAAGATCGGTTTCAGGCATCTGTTCTTTGGTTGTTCCTATCACCCAGTCAATTTTATAGGGATCTTTACAGGCTTCCGTTATCCCTGTTGCTACATACTGATCCCATCCTTCCTGCGTATAGAGTAAGCTGATCGTCCCGCCCGACTGCAGGATACCGAGGCCACTCCTCCCGAGAATATCATCAAGTGTATAAAGCTGTGCATCACTATACAACCTGGTACGAACCGATTCATACAGCACCTGGGCATTAGGCAGCCTGTTGAGTCGTTTTCGAGCACTGGAAACGAGATGCTGATTCTCCTGTACAAGAGGGAATTCACCGCTTTTTAGAAACGCAAGATAGAGCCCTATGTTATCCTGAAGAACGGTCTCAACGTTCTGAGACAGCCGCGATTTACCCTCTTTAGACAGTAATACATACTTTATCGATTCAAGTAACGCCGGCCTCAATGAAATGGTATCGATAAGTTCAAGGCGACCTGAAACAGCCTCCGATATGGAAAGATAGGACTTCAATACGCTGTAAAGTTCATTATAATCATCACCGGTAAGCTCACCGAACGATTCAGCATACCGTTTTATCCTGAACTCAAGGTACCGCATGGCAGGACCGACTATATATTTCTTTACTTTATTAAAATATTCTTTTTTCAGTTCACTGAGAACACGATCCCCTTTATACATGCCCAAACTCATTGAAAGAGGTACTCCTTTATCATCAATCTGCTTCAACTCAGCAACGGTGTGTCCCATTCGTCCCAGCATCTGATATGCTTCGGTACGGGAATGTACTTTACCCTTTGCCTGTGAGAGCTCCTGTTTTACCCTGTTATTCAAACTGATGGCATTTTTTGCGGTAAAGACAACAAACCAGCCTATACACAAAGCACATGCAGCTATTACTCCCATGAGGCTAAAATGCCGTACCAATTCCTTGCGGGTCGTTTTCTGCGTTTTCTTTACCAAAGCGGTTCCTGCCGGTATTACCTCATTAAAAAGTGGGGTAGTAAAAAAAGAACGGATTTCTTTCTTCTTCTTTCTACCCACGGGTGGGGTATCCGCCATTTTCATCCGATGTGGGTTCAGGGGGTGATTAGCAATTGTCCGGCTGACATCAATCGGGGTAATTGATTCTTCCATCCGGTCATCCGCAGCGGTCTGGCAACTGGTAAAATAGAACCCTCTGAAGACCGGTTTTCCCTCATAGGAACTTGGTTTAAATAGCTCCGCGATGAGGTTACCGAGTTTTTGCTGTAATCCTTCATACTGGATAACAAACCTGCAGATGCGGCGCCTTGACTGCTCTTCTTTCTCTTTTGCGAGCATTCTCAATCGTAAATCGCCAAGCGATGTGGTCAACAGATCGAACTCCTCCAGAAAGGCATGACGCGGCATACCTTTCTGTTGTTCTCCCGATAGTGATGCGCCTAATATCTGCTCATGCCATTTCCCGGCAGGATCACGAAATAATTCATTAAATCCTATTATGGAATCACTTTGACTGATAATCAGATAAACAGGAAATTCAATCCCCCAGGTTGCAATCAATTCATCAATACGTTTTCTGAGGAATCCGGCAATATTTTTCACGCCGATTGGATCCGCTTCTATAATCCTCTTAGCATCAATAACCATGACCACACCATCGATCGCCCGTTCTGAACGCACCTGCCGAAGCGCCTGCACGGTTGCCTGCCATTCATCAGTACCGCCTTCCGCCATCATAGCACCGGGCATATCTACCCAGACTGCATCATTTCCAAAATTCCAGGAAATACCACTGCCTGTGTCGAGGACCATACCATCCTGTTCTGAAGGATAGGTGAGCGGGAAATGTAGCCCCGACCCGGCAAGCAACTGGGTTTTCCCCGATTTCTCAGGGCCGCACACCAGGAACCAGGGCCGTTCATACAGTGCACTCTGCTTGAGAAATCCCAGACGATTTACCGATTTGAGGTACCGTGTGATTGCTTCATTGATCTCTCTGGATACGCGCTCGTATACCGCTCTATTGCCGACTAACGTCTCGCTTCCTTTAGCCTTTGGGCCACCTCTCAGGGCGAAATAGAGAATCATCCACAGGGATACGCTACCAAAAAAGAGGGTGCTTGTCAACCATACTACCCATGAAGGAAAATGGAAAATGAGGCCAATAACAAGTAATACAACACCGAAAATCGTGAGTAGTATCCAGAAAGGAAGATTTTTCTTTGTCTGTTTTTTCATAGTCTATACTTTACTTATCGTAAGCGTTCACAGAATGCTGAAATTTGGTTTTTATGTTTTTTTCCAATTTCCAATTTCTAATTTCTAATATCCAATTTCTAATTTCCAATTTCCAAATTCAAGCCGCGAACGGCTAAAAATTGTCAAGAATTTTTAGTACAGCATCCGAACTTACTACCCCCTCACGCACAATAGTATAGGTGTCCGTTCGGGACACATCAACAACAGTTGACGGAGAAGACGTTGGCAATACACCGGCATCGACCATAAAATCAATACTGTCTGAAAAAAGATAATAAATTGTTTCCGGATCGTTGACATATTTTGTACCGCTTATATTCGCACTGGTTGAAAACAGAGGCATCCTGACATCCTGTGCGAGCCGTTGTAAAAAAGGATGATCTGAGACACGGGCAGCCACCGTTTTACTTGAACCGGCAACAGATAGTATAAGAGTCAGATTACCAGGCCAGAATGCTTCAGCCAGCAATTCAGCCCGTTTATTTAAAACAACATTATTCTCTGAGAAAATTGTAACATTGCCGGCAATAAGAATCAACGGATTCCCCGGTTTTCGCTTCTTTGCCTGATATATCTTCTCCCTCACCCGGTCTGACGCGATACCGCCAATACCGTAAATAGTATCTGTCGGGTAGACAAAAAGCGCTTCCTGCCGAATTTTTTCAACCATCCGAACATACGGTTCAGATGATTGATCGCTCAAAAGAATTTCTTCTAAATCAAGCCGTTCAGGCTTCATCATCACCAAACTGCTTCCGGTATTCTTTCATAGCACCGCACAGCATAACGTCCCGTGTAGACAGGATCTGCACCGCCAATAAAGCCGCATTTTTAGCATTATTTATACCAACTGCTGCAACGGGGATACCGGAAGGCATCTGCACAATAGCATACAATGCATCCTGACCACGTAACGGCCCCGATTCAACAGGCACGCCGATAACCGGCAGTACGGTCAGACTTGCCAATACACCGGGAAGATGTGCTGCCAGACCAGCTATAGCAATTATCACGGAAAACCCGTTTTTCTCAGCGGTCTGTGCAAATTTTTTTATTTTATTCGGATTACGATGTGCGGAAATAACGAATGTCTCAAATTCAACGCCGAATTCTTCCAGTATTTTCTCCGCTTTTTCAGCAACCGCTGTATCAGATTTTGATCCCATAACAATAGCAACTTTACCACTCAAAGCGTGCCTCCTTATTAATGGATTGCCCTATTGGGTAAGCTTTCACAGAACATTTCATATTTTTTCCCAATTTCCAATTTCCAATTTCAAATTTCCCCTTCGACAAGCTAAGGACTTCGCAATTTAAAGCCATAAACGGCTACCCTATTTATTTATCCGTGCAAGACCTTTTACACCGATATCCCGTCTGAAAAACTTTCCCTCAAAATCAATATACGCTAGGTTTTCATAAGCAGTGGCTATCGCCTCCTCAAGCGTATCAGCCCAGGCAGTCACGGTCAATACCCTGCCGCCGTTTGTGACCAGCTCACCTTCATCCCTGCGTTTGGTACCGGCATGATAAATATCAACATTGCTTTTATTGCGTTCAGCTTTATCAATACCGGAAATAACCTTGCCTTTTTCATACGTACCCGGATACCCTCCCGACACACACACAACAGTGACACATGAACCGGGGCGTATGTTCCAATTTACTGAAGCGAGCGTACCGTTCGTGCATGATGCAAGTACCTCAAACCAATCGCATTCTATAAGCGGTAACACTGCTTGTGTTTCCGGATCACCGAAACGGCAGTTGTATTCAATAACCTGCGGACCATCTTCAGTAATCATCAATCCAGCATATAACAAGCCTTGATAAGGAAAACCTTCTTCAGCCATTGCATCGAGTGTCGGTTGGATAACTTCTTTTTCAATCCTTTCAAGCATGACATCATCAACAAGCGGTGCCGGGCTGTATGCACCCATACCACCGGTATTCGGTCCTTTGTCGCCGTCATAAACAGGTTTATGATCCTGTGCTACCGGCAATATTTTATAGTCTTTGCCATCGGTCAATGCGAAAACAGAAGCTTCTTCACCAACCATCTTCTCCTCAAGAACCACGGTTGAACCGGCCTCACCAAAAGCCTTTTCATCAAATATCTGTGTCAATGCCTCTTCTGCTTCTTCCATAGTATCGCACACAATGGCACCTTTCCCCGCAGCAAGGCCGCTTACCTTTACCACGATTGGGGCACCCTTCTCTTTCAGGTACTGTAACGCACTCTTTTTATCGGTAAATGATTCAAATGCTGCGGTGGGGATATTGTACTTTTTCATGAGGTTTTTGGAGAAATGCTTGCTTCCTTCAATCTGCGCAGCCGCCCTGGTAGGGCCGAAAATAGGAAGGCCGACATTTTGAAACGTTTCAACGATACCTTCAACAAGCGGGATTTCAGGACCAACGACAGTTAAATCAATCTCATTCTCAACCGCCCAGTCAGCAAGGTCTTCCCATGATTCTATCGGCCTGTCAACAATCATACATCCGTCATTCTCCATACCCGCATTACCGTGATAGGCAAAGGTACATAACGGACGATCCGATCGCAACAGAGCTTTCAGCAACGCATGCTCACGACCACCGCCGCCTATAATAAGAACCGAATCCATGAAATCCACCTGCCCCTCCTAAAAATGATACTGCTTTATAGTAATGTATTATCCTATTCAGACCAAGCATAAAAAATATAATATCGGATAGGGGTATTTAGAGAGGATATATGCAATTGCTGGATATTTTATTGGCGAGAGGAATTATGCTACGGAGGAAATTTATTCTATTTGGTAGAATTCGCTGTTGTAGTGTCAATTGCAGGTATTTTTTCAACGCGTGTCCAGGTCTGTGTTCTGCCAAGAAGGCTGATACCGAAAAACCCTCTGAAATAGAGCCTGATTCCATCATCAGAAATGGTACAATGGCTGGAATAGGTATGACCGTCCTCAGGATTGTAAATCCTGCCTTTATACCACCGCTCACGCTTTTGATTATACACGAGACCGGTCAATAAATCCAGTCCCAGTGTTTTTCTATCACGCAGACTTTCATCCGGATTGTTCTCGTCTATTCCATCAGGTGATTCAGACCAGACAAGTTTCCCGAAATACTTTCCTTCTTTCTCGTAAATCTGAAAAATTGCCCGTCCCTTTTCAGTCAACCAGTTGCCGATTATTCGGCTGCTGTCCTGGGCGGACGGATTTGAAATCAGGAACAGGCTAAAAAAGATTAGCAACAAAGAGTCTATTTTAATCATGAATAAATTTTTGTTTACACGGGAATAATGTATTCTGTACGGCAATGTAAAATACAATCATGTCATGCACAAAAGAATTGCTCAGTAGCCAGTGGTCAGTTTAAATGGTGTTTATAAATTGGGACGTAAATGTAACAGTTAACAGTAACTATTTATTGCCTGGCCGAAAAGTACCTATTTGCTGTCATTCCGGTATTCTTTTAAGCCGGACCGCAAAGCAGAGGCGAGTACAACTGCATGCAGCCCTGGAGCCAATCCAGCTTTTTTACATAAATTAAGGCATGGATTCCCGCTAAAAGCATGCGGGAATGACGTTTCCAGACAAGCACTATTTAGCAACATTCTTCTTCGCTTCACCGAGCATCTGTTCCACGTGGAGTAAAACATCACTATCCGGATTATGTCTCTTACCCTTGACAAGCCACTTTTCAGCCTTCTTTAAATCTTCCAGTGCGATGTATATATTCACCAGGTTCGCATACCCGTCAGCAATATCCGCCCTGCGGGAAACCGCATTTTTATAACAGTCTATTGCTTCTTCAATATCACCGCGTGCGCCGTAAATAGCACCGAGATTATTCCACGCCCGATAGTATCGACCATCCTTCTCAACTATCTTCTTATACAGTGCCTCAGCTTCAGCTTCTTTGCCCTGCTGCTGTAATTCAACCGCAAGATTATAGACCTCATCAAGGGAATCCTCAAATACAATCTTTTCAACAGGTTTGGCATTCAGGGACTTGTATTTGTTTTCAATATCAGCACTATGGAGGGTCCGGTCAAGTTCACGTGCTTTCTGATACCACTTCCATGCATCCTTCATATTGTCAAGGTTATATGCCGCAACAGCCATATTAAACCAGGCTATACCATCATCCGGTTTTATCCCGACAAGCTGGTTAAACCATGACCGCGCTTCTTTCCAGTCTTCAGTTTTAATAGCTGAATTTCCCAGCAGCCGGCATACCGCTATTTTATCAGGCCCTGCAGCACGCTGTATTAATGCTCTCCCGATTTGAATGGCTGTTTCATACTGCTGAGCATTAAACGCGGTTAATGCCATATTATACTGTCCCTCAAAGCTGGTATCATTCTGCTCCTTCCATAACGCAAGCGCCTGCTGATAGTCCCCATTATTAAAGGAGATTTGCGCCTTGAGTACTCCCTTTGCTTTACGCCAGTGTGGGGTGTCCGGCAACTTCTCAAGAGCAGTTTGTGCCCTGTTGCTCTTCCCCTGACTGATATAGATTGATGCCAGCGCATACCAGTCTTCACTATTTTTCTGCGGCAGTGATTCAAATACCTTTAAGGCAGAAGAGGTGTCCCCCTCCCAGAGAAACATTTCACCGGATACCCGTTTTGTATAAAGCGATGATGAGAACTCCTTTTTCAGTAAAGAAAACATCTTCCCGGCCTTTCGTTTCTCATTGCTCCTTTTAGCCATAGTAAACACATTGTAGGCTGCGATTTCACGTTTATCTGAAGAAAGGGCTTTCTCAAATGCCCCTAAGGCTTTACGCGGTTTTTTCATCTGCTCATAAACATTACCGATATTGATATACACTTCAGGATTCCCTTTTGATAACGATAATGCCTGCTGATACTTTTCAATAGCCCGGGTATACTTCCCCTCCTTTTCAAGGAGCAGGCCCATATTAATCCAAAGAGCCGGATTGTTCGGATCGTCTTTCAGTGTCTTCTCCCATAACTGCCGCGCCTTTTTCATCTCACCCCTTTCATTGTACACAAAAGCAAGGAGGCTTCGCGCAGCCACATTCTCTTTTTTCGCCCTTAAACTCTTTCGCAGATTGTATTCCGCCCTGTTAAAATCATGCTGTTTCACCGAAGCATACCCGAGCTGATAATACAGACGCCAGGGATTACCATGCCATTTCTTAAGAAGAGACTGCAGGAGGAGTATCGCTTTTGTATAGAGCCCTGCTTCACAATAGGTATCGGCAAGTGAATGCTCGGTCTGTTGATCGAGTTCATACTTTTTTGCAGCCCGTTCCAGTATCTGAATCGCCCTGTCCCACTCAGCCTGCGTTTTATAATAAATAGCAAGGTGGCGGTACATATGCATATTTTTATCACGATCAGGTATCCTGGTAAGGGTTCCTATGGCTTTTTCATAGTTCCTGCTATGGTAATAGAGTATCGATAACTGCAGCGTAAGCTCTGAACACTGCTCCCGGCAGGACGCCAGCTGCTTTTTTAAATCCTCTATTGCTTTGGCGATACTTTTTTCAGATTTACCGGAGACCGCAAGGTTAAGCTGGGCACTTTTCAATGAAGGATTAATGGCCAGAGCTTTTTTAAACTGGATTATAGCATCTTCTTTATCGCCTTTTTCATGAAGCACAACGCCAAGAAAGTCCAGATACTCGGCTTTGGTATCCTGCATGAGGGCTCTGTGAATATATTTCTCCGCAGCTTCCAGGTTATTCTGCTTCCTGGCTGCAACAGCCCGCAAATGATACAATCCCGGATCATGAATAGTATCTGCCAGAGTAGACCATACTTTATCAGCACTGCTGTAATCTTTCTGAAAAAAATAGACCTGCCCCAAATTGAATCGGAGGAGCTGATCGTGGGGATAATATTTTACTCCCTGCTCAAAGTACCTTTTAGTCTCTGCAATGTTGCTGCACTCTTTCGCTGCAATACCGGCAAGCAACCAGGCATCTGCTGGTGGATGAGATACCCGGCTCAGATATGACTCCATGGTATTCACCGCATCAGTGCATTTCCCGTTATTAAGATGGAGCTGCGTAATATCCAGATAAATGCTTTTATCCCCTCCCTTTGCCAGTGCATCGGTTAAATATTGAATAGCAGCATTCGTATGTCCCCTGCCGGCCTCTATCTGGCCAAGCATTTTCAGCGCATGCGCACTCTTCAGATTCTTTTTAAGGATAATTTCGGCATTGGCAGTATCGCCATTCTGGATATAGGCATACGCTAAAGTCCCCCATGCTCCCTGATGTGCTTTATTTATTCCATACGCTTTTTTCAGACAGGTCAACGCTGCTTTTCTGCTTCCTGTGTTCAGCTCAATCTTACCAAGCATTACCAGAGCATCGATAAAACGTTTGTTTTTGTCAAGTGCCTGTTTAAAAAAGCTCTTTGCCTCTTCATATTTTTTTTCGCTGTATGCAACAATACCCAGATTATGACAGGTTGTTGCATAATCCGGGTCAATTTTCAGAACCTTTTGCCAGATATCCCGTGCCATACCAATATTACCACGGCGGAAATAGACAACACCACTATTGTTTATTGCATCACTGTAATTCGGCAACCTTGCCGCTGCCTGTTCAAAGTAATCCAATGCTTCATCAAAATTATCAATGCCAAGAGCATCGAGCCCCTTCAGATTGAGATGGTATGCTTCCTCGGCAACTCTTAGTAAGGCAGCTGGCAGGACATCACCGCTGTCACCAACTTCGAACTCGAACTCAATTTCAAATGGATACAGAGGCAGATTGGTTATGCAAAGCAGGATAAATAAGAAATAGTGTAGTTTTGTCATTATTAGTTTTAATCCTCATTATTATAAACGTTTCAGTGAAAGAGAAGATTACACTAAAATTAAATTATGGCCCGGGTTCAGGGGTTCAGGGGTTCAGGGGTTCAGGGTTCAGGGGTTCAGGGGTTCAGAGGTTCAGGGGTTCAGAGGTTCAGGGTTCAGAGGTTCAGGGTTCAGAGGTTCAGGGTTCAGGGTTCAGGGTTCAGGGTTCAGGGGTTCAGAGGTTGAAATCCAAAATTGTATGATTGCGGATTGGGGATTGCGGATTGGGGATTGAAAAAATCCAAAATCCAAAATCCAAAATCCAAAATCTAAAATCAAAGTTCAGAGGTTCAGAGGTTCAGAGGTTCAGGATTAAATTGTTTTTTCGCTTCAAAAAAAGAGACCTTATCAGGCAACTCATCCCATGCATCAAACACAATATCAGGAATAACCTCACCACTCTGGTCATGTACAAAGGCACTCATATCATCACCGGTGAAAAATGCGGTGCGCATACCGGCTTCCGCCGCAGGTTGGATGTCAAGTGAAAGGTCATTACCGACGAACAGGGTCTGATTAGGCAGAATCTGCAGCTCATACAAGGCATCATAGAGTTTTTGCAGTAAAATCTGATTCGGTTTGGCAACTCCGTATTCATAGGAAAGGAAAATAAGATCGTCATCAAAAATCTCGCGATAATCATCCAGGGTATTATTACTTTGATCACGTATGAAAAGGGTTAAATCAATGGAGGTATAAAACTGGGCATTGGAAAGAACACCGCACTTTATGTTATTCTCCTGTAAACTGCTTAACGCGCTGACTACTCCGTCATAAAACTGCCTGCCAAGGGCATGAAAGTTATAGTAATAAGCAGCACATTTTGCGACGTCCCTTGTTTCGCCAAGATCAAGTTTTGAGGAATCATAACCATGCCTGGCAAGCATCTTGATAATCACTACCCAGATCTCCTCAATGCGAACCTCTGGAAAGGTTACTCCTTTTTTCAGGCTTTTCTCATGATTCAAGGCAATTAAACCATGGTAAAAATCGTGGAGTGTCCTTTCAGGTACCGTATCCGGATTCATCTCCTCAAGATATTCGGTAAATTTGAAAAAATCAGCAGTCCGTTTAAACGAGTCAAGCAAGGCCTGCTCTTTCAGATCCTGATCTGAGAATTCCGATCGCCAGTAATCAACCAGCGTACCATAAATATCGAAGATAACCGCTTTGATATCATACAGTTTTTCTACACGGCTGGGATACGACAGCGGGGTATATACTCTATTCTGCAGGTAAGATTTTTTTTCGTGTATTATCCGGGCAAATTCAGCAACAACAGACAAATAAAATAACCTCTCTTATAAACAAAGTATCGATTATTATTTTGCAGGAGCATATCTTTTAAGATACTTAAAAAAATCATTCTTAGTTGACATAATCATCGATGAAGAGCTATCGAACGACTCTCGATACAAATCAAGTGTCTTTACAAATGAATAAAACTCCGGGTCACGATTATACGCCGCAGCAGATATACGGATTGCCTCAGCTTCGCCTTTACCTCTGATTTTCTCTGCTTTTTTATATGCTTCCGAATGAATCTGCTTTAACTCCCGCTCCTTTTCTCCATGGATTTTCTGGCTTTCACCACGCCCCTCTGAACGAAACTTTTCAGCAATCTGTTTTCGTTCGGCAATCATTCTGCCAAACACATTTTGTAATACTTTTGACGTATAATTTATTCTTTTAAATCTTACGTCAACAACCTCAATACCAAGTGGAGCCACTTTTGGATTTACCTGATTGATAATGCGGCTGCCGATTACACTTCTTCCTGCCTGTATCTCTGTTGTTATCACATCAAAGGTACTATCAAAGCCGCTTCCCGAAAGATCCATTACCCGGTTAGTATTTCTCACGGTTTCAATTAACGGAAACGATGCGACAAGGTTTCTCACCGCTGAGTTAATAATATTATCCAGTTTTGCCTGTGCATTATTCTCATTGTTTACATTCTGGAAATATTTTAACGGGTCGATAATCTTCCATCGTGCAAAAACATCAACCCATATATATGTTTTATCTTTGGTTGGAATCTCTCTCTTCTCCCCATCCCATTCAAGTAATACCTTTGGAAACGAATTCACCTTCTGGACGAAGGGTACCTTTATTTTAAATCCGGGAGTCTTAATCGGATCTCCGATTGCCTGACCGAATTGAGTAATAATCGCTTGCTCGGTTTCATCAATTATATACACGGACTGGGCTACTAAGAAGAGTCCTATTACTAAAACAATTAAAAAGGCAGAATTTTTCATTTTTTACCCCTATTTTTCTAAATTCAAAAGTGGAAGAATTCCCTTCTGGTCGCTGTCAATTATGTGTTTTTTACCGATCTTGGGAAGTATTACACCCATTGTCTCAAGGTAAAGCCTGCGCCTGGTAACATTTTTTGCACGGGCATATTCCTTATATATTGAAACAAACCGGCTTGAATCACCTTTTGCCATATTTACCTTTTCTAATGCATATCCTTCAGCCTGTCGAATTGTTTTTTCAGCTTCACCCCGAGCTGACGGGATAACCTTGTTCCGTTCTTCACGGGCTTTCAATATCATCTCCTTTTTCTCCTGTACAGCCTGGTTTACTTCGTTGAATGAAGGCTGTACCGGCCCCGGTACATTGGTATTCTGAAGTTCTATTGTCGATATACTCAATCCTACCTCCGCTTCATCAAGGGCAGTCTGAAGAAAAATAACAGCGGTATCAGCTATCTCTCTTCTTTTCGTCAGTATCTCATTTATACTCCGGTCGCCTATAACTTCCCGCATTGTTGCTTCTGAAATACAACGAAGAGTACCGTTTACATCACGGACTTTAAATAGATACTTAACCGGATCAGTTATCCTGAATTGAATTACCCATGAGACAAGGGCGCAATTAAGATCTCCTGTAAGCATTAATGATTCATCCAGATATTGTGATTCAGGAGCGAATTTTGTATTCACACCGGCCTCAACCGTTCGCTGACCGAACTCCGATGAGAATACCTTCCGTACTTTAACATTCGTTCGTTTTTCAATCCCATCAGGCAACTTAAAATGAAGCCCCGGTCCTGATTGACGGACATACCTTCCAAAACGCTGAATAACAGCGACTTCATCGACACCCACGGTATACAACCCGGTAAAAAATATCCATAAACCTGCGATAACTGCGACTACCATTAAAAAAAATGTCTGATTCTTCCAGTTAAATCGTGTTTTCAGCTGATTTAAGAACTGGGTTATCGGGTCAAATTGATTGTTCATTGAGCCCCTCCTCTGTAATACATTTATTTCAACATAGTATACTGTTCAGTTATATAATCAAAACCCAATATTTTTATAACTTCATACTCTTAATCCTAAATCTTAATCGAAACAAAATAAAAATTGATTATGAGTATGATTACGATTACGATTACGATTACGATTAATATACAGGTACTTCAACTGATTTGCTTATTAAATGATACCTGTACAGTCACAAAAACTTTGTACTTTGTAACACACCTGAATAGTTACTTTTCATTTAATACACAGACAAGAATATATATACCTCCAAAGAAAAAACAAATACTCCGTTCGATCCTTCTATTTTACTTATGTACTTTGTTTTTAAACTTTTACTATATTCTTACTATTACACCTTACAAGGCATAACGTATATAATAAAAAAGGTATAATCCGTTTCAAAGTTGGTATCACGGTATTATATTGTAAGTTGGGAAATTATTACGATAATCGTAACAATATAAGTATTTCAAAATTTGCTAATGTCCTGTTATCCGCAGGATAACAGTATGTAGGAGCGGATAGGCCACTATCATGTCCTCCCGCTCAACATACTGTTCGCGCCCGCCTTCGGCGGCCGCGAACGGGGCGGTCGTTGAGCCGACCCCGTTATAACACATTCTAAAATATATTGGAGAAACTATGCTCTTTAAATCTTTTTCCTATAACGAACTGAGAGCCATAGCAGAGCGCTATACGAAAACTGTTGTGAAAGAAAATAATAATGGATCTCTGGTTTTCACCGCACAGGGTGCGCGGTTACTCGGCATATTTCCTGATGCCAAAGGTGATAATGTCCTCTGGGTGAATGAAAACCTTAACGAGTGTTTTCTGCAACACCAGGCACTGATTGGTGGAGAACGTCTCTGGATATCCCCGGAACGAAATTTCTATTATGAAAATCCCCGCGACTTTGAAGGCTATCGGATTCCATCAGAGATTGATCCCGGGGATTACGAATATATAGATGACGCCGCTGTTGTGAAATTCGAAAGCACCTTTTCTCTGCTGGAATATGACAGAAACAAACTGTTTGACAACAGTGAAGAACGTCGTACCTTCACTGTCATCTCAGATCCGTATACTACGCATTTACCCTTTGCCGGTGTCTCAATTACCGATGAAGTTGTTATCAATGATACAACAATTAAAATGTGCGGCTGGTCTATTGCACAGGTCTATACCTATGGCCCGGAATCACCGGGAACCGCTCTTTTCCCTGTTAAATCCGGATGTGCACTCATCAGCTATTTCGACCAGATCCCGCCAGAAAGGGCTGAAATCTGTGAAAACTATGCCCGATTTAAAATCGATGGCTGTTTCAGTTGTAAAGTAGGCATACGTCCCGAGGATATACCTTTTGACAATATATGCAAAGCAGTATACCTTTCAAGAATGCCTTCCGACAGCTCTGTCTGGTCTTGTGTAATAAAAAGGAGTGATGCTGTTGCCAAAACGCAGAACGAGTGTGTGGACATGGCTAAAAACAACCCGGACGGTCCCAAAGGCGCTGTTCAGGCATTTAATACCGATCATGGTTCTTCAAAAGAAAATTTACTCGTCTATCCCTGCGGCGAACTTGGCTTACAGTTGTCAAAGGGAATTGTAAAAGAAGATCGAACTGTAAGCAACGCTACTCATGAACTGCTTGGCTATACCGGCTCAAAGGATGAAATGCTGGAACTGGCTCAGCAAGTATTACAATCAGATTCCCGGCCTTCATTATATTAGTATTTCTCCACTTTCAAAGAGGAATTTTACACTTTTATGCGCCAGAAATTATATGTTGAATCAACGGTCTGGTATCAGATGGTGAATTATGCCTCTTCAGGGTTTAAAGAGCGAACCGAGGAGATGTTTGATCTCATTAAACAGGATAAGTTTGAAATTTACATATCAAATATTGTGCTTGAAGAAATCGCCCGGAATGGTAAAAAATACCGGGACAAGCTGTTTAATCTGATTAAGAAGTACAAACCGCTGGTTATCTTTGAAAATAAAGATATTGAAATCCTCGCCCATGCCTATACCGAAAATGCCTTTACAGACAGGAATAAATGCGACGTCATATGTGATGCCTTTCATGCAGCTATTGCGACTGCGGCAAATATCACCTATATGGTGAGTTACAACTATCGCAATCTTCTTAACATCGGTATTCAGGAGCATATCAAATCGGTCAATCTTCTTGCCGGATATACCAACAATCTTCTGATTCTTCCCCCAATCATGTTTCTAAAAAAGGATGATTACAGCGGTGAAACAGGATCTATAAATAACCTGGTCTGGGAAATTAAAAGAAATTATGGCAAGAAATTGGAAGAACTGGATAAGAAATCTATCATTAAAAGGCTCTCCTACCATAAAATTCTTACCAATCGTATAATTAAAAAACTCTCTCTTGAAACAGTAAATGTCGAACATAAGACTTCTCATATGATTTTATAACCTGCTTGCAATACAGTATCTCTCCATGCACTCCCTAATTTGATACATACTCACCGGTTATTGTCGCAATATATTTTGTAAGCGTTCACAGAACGCTGAAATTGCGAAGTCCTGAGCTTGTCGAAGGGGAAACTTGAAATTTGGTATTCATGCTTTTGTACTATTTATCCATTATAGATGGATAAATATCCCACATAGGGATAATTCAAAGTGCATATAAATATCCTACTTTTCATTTATGAGTAGAAGCGGAATGGGTTTTGCAAATCCCTCCGTTTAACTCATATTAATAAACATCCGATTCATATACAAGATTTATGTTTTTTCCCAATTTCCAATTTCTACATAAAATGTATAACTCAAGTTGGAAGTTAACTTCCTATCTTTCGTTTATAATTTCAAGCCGTGAACGGCTACTATATTTTAATGATTCATCTCTGGTGGTTGACAGATAGAAATACTTTCAGCGGGAATACTCAGGTATGGCATTACGGGAGGAATTTACAAAACAGGGGGACTGGCTTTTCCGATGGAGAAGTTATCTGCCTTTATTGTTACTGCCGTTAGCAGGCCTTGCACTACTCGAATCTGCCAAAACGCCGCTTATGTTCGGGTATCCCTACGATTCCATTTTTATTATTACCTGTATTGTTATCTCCTTATTGGGAATGTCTATACGCGCCATGACTATCGGGTATATTGCATCCGGCACCTCAGGTGGAAATACAAAAGAACAACGGGCAAATACCCTCAATACTTCAGGTATTTATTCTATTGTACGCCATCCTCTTTATTTGGGTAATTTCATTATTGTCCTTGGTATCGTTTTATTCATAAAAATCTGGTGGTTTATTGTTATAAGTGGATTAGCCTTCTGGTTGTACTACGAACGAATAATGTATCGTGAGGAAGAATTCCTGCGAGATACATTTGGAGAAGCCTACGACACATGGGCCGAAAAAACGCCCGCTTTTATTCCACGTGTGCGGAACCGGCAAAAACCGGACGTGCAGTTCTCATTGTGGAAAATTATTAAGCGGGAATATATCGGGCTATTCGAAATTATTGTTTGCTTTACATTACTGGATCACATACAGGACTACATTAAAAACGGTATCTTTCAATTTCAATTAGGATGGACTATCTTTTTCAGTGTAGGATTACTCTTTTTTATTATCGTCCGGATTATTAAAAAGGTCATGAAAACAGTTCCCCGGAAACGTTTACAATCCAATAAAATATGAATCGTTTTATAAAAACAGGTACTTGTTTTATCCTCTTCTTTTTATTACACTGTGGGAAGAAGACAAACGACCCATGCATTGCTGAATGGGATTGCATGGACTGCACCTGCCTTTTTGAAAAACTGCAGCAGAATCTTCATGATCCACAGACCGCCCGGAAAATTCAGGAATGCTACGATAAGGCGTGCAAATAATTATTATCAAGTGCGGTGTAATTCCTCAGGCAGTTTTTTTCGTATCTTAAATTCCAGTACTCCCCACATACCTATAAGAATAGCCTCAGCAGTATCATGCCTGAGAGATGTCGGACGGTGAATACCCGACCACAGGATGATCTGTCTGGCCATACCGTCCGCATGCTTTTTAGCATGCACACTGGACCTTCTCTCTCGTAAATATAAAAGCCGCTGCCGCCACACTTCAGCCCTGACCTGTTTAACTTTAATACCCCGTTTTTTTGCTTCCTTGATCCATATATCAACAATATCCCCGCCGCCTTCAATGACAAGCCACTGAAGGTCCTCGATACGGTTCAACATTGAGAATACTCCACGCTTGAGCTTTTCCATAGAGCCATAATGCTGAGAACGGTACCAGCATAACCGGCCGTCATTGCCATACAAGGCAAATCCTGTACGTAAACCTGCGTCAACCGCGAGGAGTGATTTTTTCTCCATAATAACCAGAAAAGATAACGTGTGTATAATTCAATAATTGACAAGCTTATATTTATTTCATTATACCTTTAGGGCATGATATTTGAAAGATAAAAAAAACGAGGAACAGAGGATTTTTTGGGGCTATCCTCTATTCCTCTTTCCCTGAAGGGGGCACTTGCAGGGGTGTAGTTCTATTTTATTGAACGATACGAATTCTTATTTAACTGATATGAAAGAATTACCGGTAATGCCGCTTCTGCGACCGTAACCATTAAGACCAGAAAAAGTTTTATAATTTCCTCGTTGTACTAATACTACTTTATTACCATAATTACCATCCAAACAAACAACATCATCATCAGAAGATATATACCTTACCATTGCTGTATGTTCATTCAGTTGAATAAAATCACCTGGATTAGGCACATAATTTTGAGCATCTATTTCGTTCCTTTCAACATATTCTGCATTATTCTCAAACCATGTTATTAAAGTGTTCCAACCCCATAACATCCAATTTGGGTTTGTTTGTGTACCGCCATCATCTCCAAGTGGACAACCTCCTATTCGCATACAAAAACAGTAAAATTCAGAACACCATGCTCCATTATAATATGTATCAAACTCATATGGATATGTACCTGAACCCGGTGTTCCGAGCTCTTGTCCCACTTCCTGAGGACCTCGACCTTCCTGAGTCTTTCCCCACTCAATGGCCTCATACGGTATAAGATCCAGGATTACTTCAAATTCATCTTCAAGACTGGTGATCGGAATCGCAAATTCGATCAATTCCTTCTGCTCTCCTTCGATTTTCAGGCACCGTTTAAAACGCAGGCTGTCAAGCACCCGAAGAGAATGCGATGCGGTTGCCACTGTCTGTGAATTGCCCGAAGCTCCACCGCCGAATTCCTGGGCTATAAAACCCCGGCTGCCAGCCTTGATCAAACGAAATTTTGATATATTCGAACCACATTTAACCACAGCGATGAGAACCGACTGAGAGATACTGTTTATTCGGTCTGCAAATGGAATGGTATGCTCACCCTCAGGAAGCATCTTGTTAAACACGGTTGCGACTTTAGAACCTTTTACGTTATACACTTCCACAGAAACCGGTTGTATTCCGGATGTGACAGGAATGAGAATCTGAGAACCTTTAAAGTGAGGGGTCGGCGCTGCTTTTTTAATGGTAGAAACGATTGCAGTCGCATCCCCTATTACATTAAAAGCTCCACTTGAATCAGTGGTGTCAGCATGGCCGGCTTCTACAAGTTCGCAGATCAGGCCGAAAACCTTGAAATCAGCCTGGTTTTTAATAGTACCACTGAGTTTGAATTGATCCTGAGCCAGGACATTCAGCACCAATAAAAACGAGATGCAAATTAGTTTTAAAGTATTCATAATTTTCTCCTCCATTACGTTAGAAAATTACAAGGTGATTATATCGATCTCACATTATTAATATTATCGTACTGATTCCCAGGAATTACCGGTAACACCACTTCTACGTCCGTAACCCCAAAGAGTACTACTCCAATTTACATAATTTCCTCGCTTAGCTAATTTTACTTTATCCCCTTCATTACCTCCTACAGTATAAAGAATATTATCTTCAGTAACATATCTTACCGTTGTTGTATGTCCACCGACATGAACAAAATCACCAGTGACAGGCACATAGCCACTGCTTACAATGTCTTTCTGATCAACAAATTCGGTTTTCTGGTCGGAATTATTGTTATACCATCTCTCAAGCCCATCATGGCCTAAATGCAACCAATGTGGTCTGGTAGCAGAACCTTCATCATCTCCAAGTGGGCAACCTCCTACACGCATCATATAGCTGTGGAATTCAGAGCACCATGCCCCGTTATAATACGTTTGGAATTCGTATGGGTAAATACCGGAACCCGGTTTTCCGAGCTCCTGTCCCACTGTCTCATTACTGCGACCTTCCTGAGTCTTTCCCCACTCAAGAGCCTCATAGGGTATAAGATCAAGGATTACCTTGAATTCATCTTCCAGTTTGGTAATCGGTATAGCAAATTCGATCAATTCCTCCTGCTGCCCTTCGATTTTCAGGCACCGTTTAAAACGCAGGCTGTCAAGCACCTGAAGAGGAAGCGATGCTGTTGCCAATGTCTGTGAGTTACCCGAAGCTCCGCCGCCGAATTCCTGGGCTATAAAACCCCGGCTGCCGGCCTTGATCAAACGAAATTTTGATATATTCGAACCACATTTAACCACCGCGATGAGAACTGACTGGGAAACGGTATTCAATCGGTTTGCAAATGGGATAGTATGCTCACCTTGCGGAAGTGTTTTATTAAATACGGTTGCAACTTTAGAACCTTTTACGTTATATATTTCCACAGAAACCGGTTGGACACCGGAGGTGACAGGAATGAAAATCTGCGAGCCTTTAAATTGAGGGGTTGGCGCTGCTTTTTTCATAGTAGAAACGATTGCAGTCGCATCCCCTGTCACATTAAAAGCTCCGCTTGAATCAGTAGTATCAACATGACCGGCTTCCACGAGCTCACAGATCAGACCGAACACCTTGAAATCAGCCTGGTTTTTAATGGTACCACTAAGATTGAATTGGTCCTGTGCCCACGCTATGGTGACAAACAAACAGCAGAATAAAGAAATAATTGTAAAGCGTTTCATCATACCCTCCCCTTTTTTGTGGATGATGATAGTTTATAGCTAAATCTTCGACTACAACTCTTTTTATTTAATGAGAGATAACTTTCTTGTTTCAATAGTATTATTGTGCATTAATGAAACAAGATACAAACCATTCCCTGTATTTATCTGATTATTTTTCCAATAGATATCATAGTTACCTGGTCGGTTACCAGTATTCTTATATTCCCAAATTTTTCTACCGGTAACAGTAACTATCTGTAAACACCAATCCCCTTGTGCAAGCAATTTTACATTAAAAGATATATTACCGTTTGTCATTTTTCTAATAGTAAAATTACTGTTTATAATCTTATCTTTCACCGGAACAATTGGTGTCGGATTGAACGGTACATTAACCCAGGCATAGTCTTCATCATCATCAACGGTAAACGGAGTTTGCTCTGCAACAAATACCGAATCATCCCTTGCAGGGACGATTACTTTAAATGATTTCACGGTAACCGGCATACCTGCAGTCCGGTCGGTTACATCCATGACATACCGCCACTCATCAGCCTGATTATCGGTAGGGAGAATATCAGTCAAATCAAATACAAATGTACCTTCCGGTGCGCCGGACGGATTTGACGAGTAATCATTTCCATCAAATCCTAACCGGTTATTGGAATTATTGGACATGGTACCAAATACATATCCTTTCCATGTATCTTCAGGATTGCTAAATGGTGCGCTCGCGTCTTTCTTGACGCGAAGAAATTCAATAACCACATCTATGCGTGCGGCAGTTTGAAGTGTGAATTCAGCAAAGATCTGCGGGGTGTAGGATTCTTTAAATTCACACACAGATGCTCTGCAGGATAAAAAAGCAGGAGAACGTCCGGTTGTCACGCCGCCGGCCACCTGTGATTCGGGGTGCAGTGCATCATAGGCAAGCCAGTAATAGCCGTTATTACCAGCATTTATACCGTGCGACTCTGAAATTTTAAGCGCTCCCTTTTCCCCGGGGTCAATTGAGCCGTTGGTATTCACATCAATCCAGATATTATCATTCCACCCAATTACCGCAAGTGCATGCCGTCCGCCATTATTCTCCTTCACATAATAGCATGCTTCCTGGCCGACAAACGGATCATCATCCGGTGTCGATGGATCATCCATGATATCGATCCATACCCAGTGTTTTCCTGATGATGGGGAATTAGTTGAAAAAGTAATGCCGTATATTTCATCGTAGATATATTCTTTAAGTGTCTGCAGGCCTTCAGGTGTGTTGATATCCCGTAGAGTTGATTTTGATTTAAATCGATAATTTATCGCGTTTCGCCATACTTTCGGATCATCACACCAGGTGGTTGCGCGGTTTGGGTCACCAATCTCAAACTCTTCCCAGGTTGCAGCACCATGCTGAATAAGTACTTCATTATTATTACTCATACTGCCGCCACCATCCGAGCCACCACATATGAAATTATAGGTCCAGTGTGGTGAACACCAGTATGCTTTACCGCCATTTGCAGCATCCCACCCTTCACGTTTTGCCACCTGGAACGTAGCCTGATAGTGCGTCGTTGCCCAGCCGGTACAGGAGTTACCCTTCTGGCTGCCAATTTCCGGAAAAGCTTTATCAAGACTGCGGTCAAAAGCTGCAGGAAGCTGGAGAGTAAAAGTTCGCGCACTTGGAATGATCTCTGTCATTCTTCCAGCGGCAATCTCCTCAGCAATAATACGTTCCTCTTCTTCCGGAGAAACGACCCCATTTGCAGAGACCGTTTGAGTAGAAAAAGCGGTAACAATATAAATAGCAATTACTAATTGCTCAGCAATTGCTATTTTTCTATTTCTCATGGCCCCCCCACCCTCTCCCAATTTTAGGATACCGTGAGCTAAATCTCAATATTCATTGATTATTAATTAATGATTAATGTACTTATTATCTATAATAACAAATTTTTTAGGGAAATGGAGGATTTTTTAGAGGGAAAAGAGAGAAAATGGTTACATTTTAGATATTTTCTGACACCACCACAAACACTTAACTTGTTGATATATATTTAGTTAAGTATTTTTTAAATAATTTTTATCAAACTAATTTGTAACAATAGTAACCAGAAAGTATTCAGTTTTTGACTTTTATTGTAATTTCTCAATTGCCTTAATAATCGATTTCTGATTCTTGTATTTATCACAAAGTTCCTGAAACTCTTTACGATTGAGTATCTTATTGGTGTATACCTCAGCACTTACCGGGTAGATAATAAACCGGTCCTGACTCTTAAATTTGACTTTCCGATTTATTTTCTCTCTTTTTGTATTAGTTAACACAAAGGTGGGTTCCTTTTTATAAGAAATGGTAACAGGCCGTACCGCATAGCCCAGAACGGCCCAAACCTTTGTCTTTCTACGCTGAACATCGTAGAAAACAGGCACCATCATACGGTTATCTCTGGCGAGATCGATATCTTCCTTTATACCAGCGATCCACTTTTGTGCAGTTTCCTTATCCCGTTTTAAAACTTCAGGTTTTCTGTTGGTCATTTCCTTTGTCACCTTTAAGCCGATCTCACCGGCAGTAATCAGGAAGAGACCATACATAAGCGATTCCATCTCCTGCATCTCGGTAAGGAGTGGTTTTTGAGATCGTGTGTAAGGCATCAGGCGACGTGCCTGCATGAGATCCGTTTTAGTAAAGCATTTCCGAATGACCGTTTTGACAAAGGTATATGCCTTGCCCAGGCGAAGATAGTATGATGCTACAGGTCCACATGATAAATCAGGATAGACTTCAACTATTTCCTCAGGCATAGCAGCACCGGCAAGAGGAATCTCCAGGCTCTTTATGTGTGTTTCGCGGGTGAGCGCCAGAACGCTTTTAAACACCTCAACAAGGAGCTGTTTATACTCATCCCCCAGGTCAAGTTTTGCAGCTTCCGGCATACTCTCCGGCACGATGAACGGCTCAAGTGCGTAGGTCTTATAGTCATACCAGCCGGACGTTTTCTTCGGAGTAATCGAGATTTTCCCATCCTGAATCTTTTTTATCAGTGCATCGATAAGAGAAAATCCTTTCGGAATCGGCCGGTTACCGTACAACTGTTTAACTAACTCAGTTTCATGCGCCATAGATGGAGGTATCACCGAACATGAGCATGATGGTGCTCCTTTACCAGCCGGTTGGCGCAAGTCACAGAATTCAGGTGAAAACGGATTATTCAATTGCTCAATAAGATTAAGGTGTGATGTGTAATCTATGGTAACCTGTTTATTATGAGAAAGAGCTTTTTGCAAAATAAGTCTCTCTTTACTTCCAGAAATTATCTTTTGCAGGAAACGATCCTGTTTAAATATTTTCTCAAGCTTCTCGGTCCAGGAATAAAATCCGATTGGTTTTGATCGCAATTCGTTCTTGAAAAAAACAGTAATTGAATCACTCGACGCTTTTCTGATTCTAGGTTCGACTTCAGCCCGGCCGCCTCCCAGTACTAATGCTGAATAGATCATTGTTTGGACCTTAAAATTTGCCATGGCATCCTGTCTCTTTTTCAGATGCATATCCTTCAGGATCTCTATGAGCTGTTGCAGTATCACCTGTTTACCCTGCATCTTACCGGTTCCATCCTGCGCGAGGTACTCAATGGCAGCAAGAAGGCCATCGTCGAAATTCTTTGCTTTCTGCGCAACTATTGCAGTGGAAATAAAATTACAATACCAATCAGGAACAGATCGTAAATCCGAATATATTTTCGCATTAAAATATTTGGTATCCTTCTTCTCCGATGATGCATACGTCTTATCTTCCTTTACCTCAATGGAGAGTACCTGGTTTGACAGGTCAAGCTGGACAATGTAATCATCATTCTTAACCTCCCTGATAACCGGTTCGCTGAAGCAGCTTATTGAAGTGGTAACAATCAAGACGAAAAGGAAAAACAACGAATTCCCCTTTACCATACATATTCTCCTAGCCATAATAACCTCACCATCAGTAATAGTTTATGAAGATTACAAAATATACCTCGTTCTATTTTCTTATGGAAATTGAGCCATCGTAAATAGATAATATATTAGATAGCATGCTATAATAAAATGATAATTCATGTAAAAATCTACCGGTAGATAATATATATGGATTTTGAAAAAAAACGTAGAGAAGTGTTGCTGCAACTCTCAAAAATGCGACAGTCAAAAGGAGGTACGAAAAAAGCCTTTACAAAAAAGCCCGGGCAGAAAGTGTCTTTTTCCGGGGATCAGGTTACCATATCTAAAAAGGAGAAAAAGGAGATTATTCTTTTTGCAAAGCAGAGTATTTTTATAAGGAATCTACGGCAAACCCTTTCCTCTTCCTATTCGGTAGTTCACCTGGACGATCCGGAAAAGGCATGCGATTACTACCTTGATCATAATTGTACCGCCGTGCTGCTTGACATGGATGAGCCTACAGACTGGAAAATGTCACATGACGTATTTACTACAATCAGGACAATAAATACTGATATTACGTTTATACTTCTCACAAAAAACAGCAGGGTTGTGCCTGTCAAAACTCTCTCAGCACATGGAGCAGCGGTAGTGCTAAAGCCGGTTAATTTTGAAGAATTGAATTCTTATATAAAATAATTACCAGACTCTAGAAAAATAAAAAATCCTCTCATACAGTAAATGCTTACTCCACAAGAGGATTTTTTATGGAGCTGTGGGGGCTCGAACCCCAGACCCCAACGCTGCCAGCGTTGTGCTCTCCCAGCTGAGCTACAGCCCCGGATAGTTTAAAATAAACGCGGTATAAAATTACTTGATTATCGTTATATAGTCAATGGTATCGTAAGTCTTAATCGTAATCTTAATCGTAATCGTAATCTTAATCGCAAGTCTTAATCGTAATCTTAATCTTAACCATTCTTCTAAATCCTGCATTTTTCAGCTCGTCTCGATATGTCACTACATTCCAACTAGACAAGCGGTTCTTTGATTAAGATTAGGAGTACGAGAAAAAATACACTTACCTATAAATAAATCATTTTCCTCTCTTTTGTATCTTTGCCCATGTATCCCGCAAAGTCACGGTCCTGTTAAACACCAGTTTCTCGGCCGATGAATCTTTAGCATCAGCACAAAAATAACCCAGCCGTTCAAACTGAACCCGGTCACCAGGTTGCACATTCTTTAACGAAGGTTCAACTTTACATGCGGGTAATACTTCAAGCGAATGAGGATTTAAATTCGATTTAAAGTCCTCTCCCTCTGCGACATCATCCTTATCCGTTTTGGAAAAAAGATGGTCGTAGAGACGCACTTCCGCATCAATTGCATGATTTGCCGAGACCCAGTGCAGCGTAGCTTTCACCTTGCGGCCATCCGGTGCATCACCACCGCGGGTTTCCGGATCATAGGTGCAATGTATCTCTACAATGTCCCCGGTTTGCTCATCCTTGACAACATCGACACATTTGACAAAATAGGCATAGCGCAACCGTACTTCCCGTAACAGCGCAAGGCGATAAAATTTCTTCGGCGGGTCTTCCATAAAATCATCCCGTTCAATATACAACACACGAGAGAAAGGCACCTTCCTTGTACCCATTGATGCATCCTCAGGATTGTTTATCGCGTCAAGCTCCTCTACGCTATCTTCAGGATAGTTATCAATAACCACTTTAAGCGGACGCAATACCGCCATTACCCGTGGAACGATTTTATTTAAATGCTCCCGTACACAGAACTCCAGAAGTGCTATATCAACCGTACTATCCCGCTTTGCGACTCCGATGCGCTCACAGAAATTCCTGATCGTTTCCGGAGGATATCCCCGCCTTCTCATACCCGACAGCGTGGGCATACGGGGATCATCCCAGCCGTTCACCCGCGCTTCTTTCACCAGTTCAAGCAGTTTCCGCTTACTCATGACCGTATAACTGAGATTGAGGCGTGCAAACTCAATCTGCTGTGGATGATAGATACCGAGTTGATCAATAAACCAGTCATAGAGCGGCCGATGATCCTCAAATTCCAGAGAGCACATGGAATGGGTGATACGCTCAATAGAGTCTTCAAGGCCATGCGCCCAGTCATACATGGGATAGATGTTCCATTTTGTACCCTGACGGTAGTGGGGTACTTTAAGGATTCGGTACATAACCGGATCGCGCATATTCATATTCGAAGCTGCCATATCAATTTTTGCACGCAAAACTTTGGAACCGTCTTCAAATTCACCGGCCTCCATCCGTTCAAACAGATCAAGATTCTCTTCCATTGAACGATCACGATAAGGACTGTTTTTTCCCGGCTCAGTCAGTGTTCCCCTGGTTTCACGAATCTCTTCAGCACTCTGGTCATCGACATAGGCTTTGCCATCCTTTATCAACTGTATAGCCCAGGCATACATCCGGTCAAAATAGTCGGAGGCATAATACTCATGTTCTCCCCAGTCAAAGCCCAGCCATTTTATATCCTCCTTAATTGCATCGATATATTCATGTTCCTCTCTACTGGGATTGGTATCATCCATACGTAAATGGTATTCACCGCCGAATTCTTCGGCAAGGCCGTAGTTAATGCATATTGCTTTTGCATGACCGATATGTAAATACCCATTCGGTTCCGGAGGGAACCGGGTAATCACACGGCCGTCCCATTTATTTGTCCGAATATCTTCCTTGATTATTTCACGTAAAAAATTTGGGACCTGTTCTTTACCATTTTTATTTACTGTGTTATTTCCTTCTGGTGACATAGCTTTTATCCTGTAAGGTGATTTGATTTTGGATTTTGGATTTTGGATTGTTATATCAAATTTATAGTATGTACATGCATTGAAATGCATGCCACACGTTTTATTGTCATTTCGAAACGAAGTGAGAAATCTTTCTTTTAACCCTTATTCCCTCCTATCCACTCAATAGCCGCTTTCATCCTGCGAACGACCCTTTCCTTACCCAATGCCTCAAGCAGTTCGAACAGGCCCGGGCCGAAACTGACACCACTGACAGCCAGCCGCGTCGGGTGAATCAGCTTACCTCCCGAAATTCCCGATTCCTCAGCATATTCCCGGTACATATTTTCCAATGCTGCATGATCAAAGCGGGGCAGTTTTTCCATACGGTCGGCTATGACCCGCATTACATCAACAGCGCCCTCTTTCCAGTGTTTCTTCACCGCTTTCTCTTCATACTCCTCAGGATCCATGAAGAAATATCGGGCATTCTCCGCCAGATCAGTTATTCGTTTCGATCGATCTTTGAGCAGCCCGATAACCGTCTCAAAATAGTGCCGGTTATCTTCATCCTGCCCAACATACCCCAAATCCTTCCAGAGAATTATCACCGCTTCAATAATCGAGTCAACACTTCTCTCCTGCATATACAACCCATTCATCCAGTCAAGTTTCTTCTCATCAAAGACAGAACTTTTCGGGGATATCCGGTCAAGGGTAAAAGCACCGGTGATTTCATCTTTCGTCATTTTCTCCCGGTCATCACCCGGTGCCCATCCCAATAAGGCAAGAAAGTTAAACAAGGCCTCAGGGAGGCACCCGTTCTTTTTATAGTCCATCACCGATGCAGCACCTTTTCGCTTGGAAAGTTTCCCGCCTTCTGATGAAAGAATCACCGGCATATGGGCAAACTGCGGCGGTGTCCATCCAAAAGCTTCATATAACAATATATGCCGCGGTGTGGATGCAATCCACTCATCTCCCCGAAGAATATGGGTAATTTCCATGCTATGATCATCAACAACATTTGCCAGATGGTAAGTCGGGAAACCATCAGATTTCAGCAATACAAGATCATCGAGCATGTCACTCCGGTAGGTAATCTCACCCCGTATTGCGTCTGTAAAAGTTACCTCCCGGCCCAACGGTATTTTCAATCGCACAACATGAGGAGTACCTGCTGCGAGTTTTTCCTGAATTTCTTCGTCGGATAAATCACGGCAATGCCTATCATACCCTGAGGCATGCGCAAGCTTTGCCTTCTGCTGTTCTTCACGAATTTTCTGAAGCCGCTCTGCAGTGCAAAAACAGCGGTATGCATGACCGCTTTTAAGCAACTGGTCAGCACATTTTTTATATAACTCAGTCCGTTCAGATTGAAAATAGGGCCCATAATCCCCACCGGCTTCAGGACCTTCATCCCAGGGAATGCCAAGCCACTGCAGACTGGTAAATATCTCCTCAAGAGCGCCTTCCTGAAAACGATTGCGGTCTGTATCCTCTATGCGCAGAATAAAAGTACCGTTTTGATGTTTTGCATACAGATAATTAAATAATGCAGTCCGTGCGCCACCGACATGGAGGTACCCGGTTGGTGAAGGTGCGAAACGCACTCGTACAGGTAATGCCATATTTTCAATCCTGTTCCATACCATAATGTAAAAAAATTAGCAGGTTTAAAATACGTTATGTATGAGATTGGAGAAACTTTCGTGGGAAAGAACCTCTTACTTATCACAACATTTGTTTCCAGAGCATATTCCTTAATCTCCTTCCTTTAACAGGAAATACTTGAGTTCATATATTCACCTGGCACCTCGATTATAAAATAATTTACACATAACATAGAATTACGTTGACAATTCAGAATCTTATATATACGATAATAGAAGTATTGAAGGGATTGGTTATGGCTAAATCGATGTGTTCATGGAAGAAAAACGAAACCTCACACAGTATTCCACGAGTGATTATTGACATTGGTTCAACCTCTATCAGGATGATCATCGCCCAGGTACTTCCCAAGGGACAAATTAAAACCCTTGATTTTCTTCATCAGGCGGTTACTCTTGGAAGAGACACCTTCACTAAAGGATATATCACTCACGAAAGTATCGAGGACTGTGTTACCACATTAAAAAGTTTTCGAAAAGTACTTGATGATTACCAGATAAGCCTCGAAAATAATTTTCGTGCAATAGCGACGACCGCTGTACGAGAAGCTGAGAACTGTGATGCATTCATTGACAGAGTCGCTATTGCAACGGGTATTACTGTTGACATAATTTACGATAGTGACAACGCGCGTTGTATCTATATCAGCTTACAGGCGCACCTTACTACGCATAAATCGTTACTTAAAAAGAATGTTTTATTAAGTGAAGTGAGTGGTGGGAGCAGCTTCATTTTATTTCTTGAAAAAGGTGAAATTCAACTTGCGAGATCACACAGACTCGGTACCCTTCGTACGCATGAGATGATTGAATCAGCAGGCACCCCTGATATACTGCAGGGGAAAGTTACTAAAAGTCATATGCAACGTACTATCGGCAGTATTATCGACAAGTCCTTAATTACAGAAGCAGACCATCTTATAGCACTGGGTGGCGATATTAAATTTGCCGCATTATTCCATGATATCGGATACGCATCAAATCCACATGCCCATGCTGAAGAAAGTGCACGGATACTGCTTCGTGAGGATGTCCCCTACCTCACTCCAACACAAAAACGCTCCTGCGCCGCGATAATCCTCTTTCATAAAAAGAATAGTACCTTTGCACTGAACCACCAATTCTATACATCGTTAAAAAATAAAAAACAGGTTCTAGTCTGTGCTGCATTGTTACGTATTGCCGATGGCCTTGATCATGGCCATATTCAGGATACTGCTATAGATTCCGTACGAGTCTATGCCAATGAAGTTACGGTTGCCCTGAAACAGGTCGTCTATCATGAAAATATTACTTTTGCTTCTGCAAAGGCTGATGTCTGGGAGAATATATTTCATAAATCAATATCGTTCAGGGAAAAGAAACTTTCAGGTGGACTATTCCCATTTTCACATATCATTCAGCCACATAACTCCTTTTATGAGGCAATTCGACGGTTACTCTATTTTCATTTTCGAATTGTACTTGACAATTATTTAAACGCGTTAGCAGAAGATGACCCGGAATATCTTCATGATTTCCGCGTGTATTTCAGGCGATTTCGAATGCTGTTACGGTTTTTCCAGAAGTATCTACCACATCAGTCAGTTGACAGGATTCTAACGTTATTACAACCCTTCTTTGAAAAATCAGGCCCTGTTCGGGACAGCGATGTTCGCCATGCATTTTTTGTACAACTCATGAAAAAGACACAACGCACTGCTGATATTCGTTGGTCCCGATTTGAGCAGTGGCTGAACGAGCAAAGGATGTCTCAAAATGCTTTATTACAAGAAGTTCTTAGCAGTGATGAATGCTCAAACATTATTGAAACGATTATGCAGTTTCTCAGGGTAGAGCTGCCGGAATATAACCGTTCTATAATGAAAAAACCGCCTATAAAAATCTGGGCGGAAAAAGGGGTACGAAAATATATCCGGCGAATCATAGTGCATGAACGACAAACACCACACCATACAATAGAGGAAATGCATCTGTTACGAAAAAAGGTTCGCAACTGCCGCTATGTAACAGAGTCTTTATTAGGGGTATTACCGAAGCGGTATGTTTCATGTGCTAAACAGTTGAAAAAATGCGCTACCCTTCTTGGCGATATTCATGATACGGATATATTTAATGGTTTTATACTTACTGCAAAAGAAACAGTTCCTCCGGATATTCGTACCATTTTACAAGAGAAAAGGCTCTATGAGGAATATGTATTTCAAAAGGTATGGAAACAATTCAGCACCGGTAAAATAGTACAGGAGATCATACATAAAAAGTTCCTTACTAACAAGGAGAATGGTATGACACTTTATATACTGCGCCATGGTATTGCAGAGCAGCGAAGTATGCAAAAGCCTGACAGGGATCGTGCCCTTATCCCAAAGGGAAGAAAAAAAGTCGAACGAATTATTGAGAAACTTTGCGCCTTATCTTTTGAACCGGATATTATCCTCACCAGCCCCTATAAAAGAGCCCTGGAAACCGCCAGGATTGCCGCCGGGAAAATACCGACTGCACCGCCGGTAAAAACTACAGCAGCAATTAAACCATCCGGTTCATTCGATATGCTCATTCAGTTAATTCGGGAAAAAGGAGCACAATCATGCTGCATTGTCGGCCATGAGCCCCATCTAAGTTCATTTGCATCGTATCTTTTAACGGATACTGAAAACGTATCTATTACCCTTAAGAAAGCCGGTTCAGAAAATTCATCAGAACCTGTAGTAGACTATGAGTTCTTCGCTGTGCAAAATAAATGGACTTAAACATTTTCACCTTTGCTTTTTATATTTTCGCTTTAATAACGGTGTTTACATGTGTAAACAAATATTGTTCAATTTTATTCTGAAATGTGCGAACACGAAGAGTTTTCGTTATATTAAGTATATGGAATTGTGGCTAATCATTTATGAATGATATCCATAATTTTGCATCAATTAATGTATGACACATCAATTTCATATCTTAGAAAAAGGGAAGGGATATGAAACAAGCATCTTTGCCTGGTAACATAGTGGTATTTACTATCATTACAATATTCGCGGACATTTCCATTAATTTTCCATGCAAGAACATTGAAGCAACAAAATCATCCACGTATACTATTTATAAAGATTGTGATGTCTATAGTGATCTAGGACAATCTCTATTACTCCTAAAATCAGAATAAAAGATGCTATTAATCCGGAATTGACTTTTTGGTACCATATGTTCAGCGGCAATGAAGGAACAGAGGAGAAAGGTATCTGAAATTTCTTAAAAATAAACAGGAGTAGTAAGTATATAATGCATAACCTGAATTTTTCCTGCAAAGTACTAATTTCCAGCTAAATTTAACTCAAAAAGGAGGGGGCCTTTTATGAAACATTTATTAATTTTAATCACTTTATTTGCCATTACCCTAACTTATGCAGACTCTGATCTTGAGCAGGCTACAAAAGTTGCTGAAATGGGATTTAAACAGTATATGTCAGAATCTACAACGCCAAGAGGAATTGACGATTTGGATATTCGTGATCCCGAAACATTACAAAATGCAACACTTGGTGAACCAATCGAAATAATGGAGCTGACTCCTGCTTCTATAGTTAATTATAAGCAGGGTGACGGTGTGTCAAAATTATTAACTAAACATTGCGCCTATTACTTTCCAGTAGTTTTGTATGGAAAAGCAAGAATGCTTATGGGTGTGTATAAGTATCTCAATTTAGGGCATACGCATTATGAAATAGGCTCTTTATCATATGTATGGCTTGCTAAGGAGTTTGTTAAAATTAAAGAGCAAAATCCTGAAATTGCAAACCATAAAATGATATTTGCTCAGTGCTATGAAGCAGATGCAATGGTGTTCAGTTTTCCTGAACTTGATAATCAGAATTTACAATTCATTAAATTTCAGCGTAATGAAGCTGCCGGGACGTCTCAATACTCAAAACTTTCAACAGTGGCTGAATTGGTAAAAATCATGGATGGTAATATCCATGAAGATGTAAAGAAAGGAGTGAAAAAATAATGAAAACAATTAGACTTAATATCTTTGCTTTAATAATTTTAGTATTCACTTCTACCGGTTTTTCTGTATACCTTACACCGGAGTTGTTGAGATGCCCTCAATGGAAAAGTAGCTGGTGTTGGGCCGGAGCTGCACAAGCATGTTTAACATTCTATGGATTTGATCATGATTCTGTTTCTAACGAAGATTGCGCTCATGTAATTACAACAGGAAATGATCCTCAACCGATGAGAGTCATTACAACTATTATCAACAACTTCCTTCCAGGCTATGCTTCGAGTCCTGCTAACGATTTAAATTCTGAAGAAGATTTTAAAGCAGAAGCTGATAGCTGTGCTCCGTTTGCATGTTTCTGGCCCGGTCATTTTGTTACGTATGCCGGATATGAGGGAAATAAGCATTTAATTATGAATCCAGCGCCCTGGGGAACAGATTCTAATACTGCCGGCAGGTGGGAGGAAAACTTATCATACAGCTATATAGCCGATAAATCCAGCTCTTACGTTAGAACAAAAGGCATGCCGCGGGAACCATTTTTAGCTGTTACAGCGCCCGGGAATGGAGAAGAAGTACAGCAGAAAAGTGTTCAGATGATTCGATGGTCTGATAATATTCAGGGTAATGTGAAAATTGAACTCCTGAAGGGAGGCGCTGTCCTTGAGGTCCTCGGAGCATCGGTAGCGAGTAATGGTTCTCATGAATGGGAAGTTACTGACCAGTATGAATTAGCTGCTGATTATAAGGTTCGTATAACCAGTATTGACAGTGCGGCCTTAAAAGCTGAAAGTAAAGACCCGTTCAGCATTGTACCGGAGTTTATAATTGCAGAGTATCCCTATATTCAGACTTTTGATGAAATGGATACCAATTTTACACGTCCGCTTTCTGAGAAGTGGGAGCAGCTTGATGGTGACGATTTTGACTGGATAGTACAACACGGCCCGACCCCTTCGAATCAGTATGAGAGTACCGGTCCCAGTCAGGACCACACATCAGGTAATGGCAATTATGTCTATGTCGAGGCCTCCAGTCCGAATAATCCTGAGAAAAAAACTCTAATGATTTCACCCAAGTTTAATCTAAATGTGCTTACAAAACCGGAGTTGTCTTTCTGGTGTCATATGCAGAGTGATTCAAACACCATGGGTAATCTGTATGTCGATATTGAGGTTGATGGCGTTATGAAGGAAGGTGTTGTCCATTTGAAAGATGACCATGGCAAAGAATGGTTTGAGGTAAAACAGGATCTGTCCCAGTATGTGGGAGAGCGTGTCAAATTCATATTGCGTGGTATTACCGGTTCGAGCTGGTGCGGTGATATGGCGGTTGATGATTTCAAGATTGATGGCGCCACACCGATTACTGTAACACCGAAGGTATCCATGACCTATGGATTTGCACTGCATGGTTCCCGGATATTTTACCGGATACCTGAAAACAGCAGTAGAAAACCGCTAACTATTAAACTTTACAATACGAAAGGTACCTGTGTACGGACACTGGTAAACGGTCC
>CBDVBE010000005.1:0-37479 GCA_965372145.1 uncultured bacterium
ATGATCAGGCAGTGCGCGCCCATACACCTATTGCCATGAAAATTCCCTCGGGAACTGAGAAATACATGTACTGGCTGGAATACCGGCCGGAGAGTCAGGCAACCAGAGAAGGTGTTCTGTTTCACCTTGCGGGGTATCTCAATAACAGTCCGGGGCATCCACGATTTGATGTAAGGTTCTGGGACACCGTATCATACCTGCTTGATATGACACCGGACTCCGAGCCCAATCCACAATGGTGGGGCGATGACATGAAAGACGCTGCTCTGACAATAGGAAAGTTATTCACCGATCCCTTTGGCGGCTTTACGGTAAAAGTACTTGGCGTTAACGAAGGTGTCTGGGATGAAAACGGTTGGGTAGAGCTGGAAATAACACTGTCTAATACCAATACTATAATTCCCAAATCGGATAAAATGTCATTTACCTATCTTACACCGGATTTACTCTTAAATAAAAAGTATGATGTGTGTGTGTTTAATGCACAGGGGCGAAAAATAGCAGACATTAACCTGTTTAACAGAAAAGTGTCCGAGGGATTGTTTCTGGTTAAGGTTGCGAACAGAGAAACAGGGAAGATTGTGGTAAATAAGAAGATGCTTTTATCTCGATGAGATTTAGTTGTCATGAAATGGATTTTCTTCCGGTGTGACCATACACAAAAACTTAATTGCTAACTAGCGAGTATTAAACATGTTCGATATTCATGATTACCTAGAGTTTCTTTGATCCCAATAAATAAGAAATGTAATATCCCGACCCTTTCCTCTTAAGTAAATACAAATAAATATTTCCGTCAATAAACGATGTCGTCACGGTAAGCTCCAAAGCCAGATCGTCAACACCTAAACGGTCATAATATTTATCATAAATGTAGAATGATAACCTTTTGGGATGTTTTATTTGGGTTTCTTTGCTATCCTGTTGCAAAAAATTGACTTTGGCCTTATTATAACGTATTGCCAAATTAATCCTGTTTTTTTGTTCTTCCGATAATATCTCAAATGTTTTTTTGAAGAGCTCAATTTCACCATGACCTTCGATATATTCACAGAGTAATGAATCAAGGTTTTGGATGTTAGAAACAACGGCTTTCCATTTGTTTTTATATATTCTTGAACCTGACACATCTCTATTTATACCTCTGACCTGCGAACAATGAAACAATAATAGGATTATGAGCAGATATTTGTACATTTTTAACATTCCCTATTGTAATAACCGTTTGTTATCTTTTCCATTCTCTATCCGCAACACAGGAGAGTTATATTTTTAATCTGATATATGTGTCTTAACACCAAGTAATATATCCTGTCTCTTTTTTACCCCCTGATCGCTCTCAATAGTAACAACACCCAAATAGGTACCGCTGCTGACATTTCGATTATTACTGTTTTTACCCTGCCAGTTAAAAACTACTGTTTCCTTTATTCCATCTTTCTGTGAATCATTATCAATTGCAGTACCTTTTAATTGTGATATAGTATTTCCAACAGCATCAAAAATGGTCAGGGAGCCGTCAAGATCAATATCTGGCGGTAGTGAACTGCCTATTACCTTTACCATAATAATCATCCCGGTAATTTCTCCTTCGATCCCCTCTATAGATATTGTCTGCTCAAGGTCTTCAGGAGTTAAGGGATTGGGACAGATAGTAACATTGATCTCAAAATGGAATGGCCTTACGGTAAGAGGACCTTTACAATTCTGTTTATTGTCTTGAATGTTTCTTAGTAAATCGTATACATTGGCTTCATGATTTATCCGTAATGAATCGCCATTTTCTGGATACCATGGCACATTATTATTTGTTTCTATAGATTTTACTAGGAATCGCTGCACGGCATCTTCCTTATCTTCCACATAGTCAAGAACCATACTAATTTCTCTGGAACTATCGTCCAGATCAAAAAAATTAAAGGGACGCATATTTTTAGGAGTTACTACCGGTTCTGAAAATGTAACGACCAGTGTATCAAAAACAATATTTCCCTCCTTTATTATATATGCCGGACAGTAAACACCATTCAAAACTACCGGCGCCATACTGTCCTGTATTTCTATATGTGTATATGGAAATGTCTGTCCCGAAGGCAGTTGCTTTTTATCGATCTGTACTTTTTCATCTATTGCCGAATTTTTATCATAGTAGAGGCCTGTATAAGGAGGTCGATCCCCCGGTTCCGGCTGTGGGATGGTAATGGTGAAACCGAATAAGGCCGGATCTACAGAGTTGATGTACTTTACATTTCGTGGTGATAAAATTTTCATGTATTCCTTTATAATATCACACTCTCCGGCGTTCAGTAATTCTCCTCCTGCCTGAACGGTTCCGATCTTATCCGGATGGCCATTCGCATCCTCATCCAGATAGTAGGCAAGGTTAAGCCCCATTTCGATCAGCGGTTGAACCGGGATCGCATGCCGAAGAGTATCAAGCGGGATATCAGGATTACGATATATAGCAATAAGTTCATCGTTCATAGTGTTCTGGATTATAGTATCAGAGGAATTTACGTTCGCATATTCACGGGTAAATGTAGCTTCATACCAACGCCCTGAATTTTCTAAGGTTAATGTCAAGTCCACTTTGTCTGTGCCGTCAATAGTGGTTATTGTAACTTTAACTGGAGTAGGTAAAGGTGGGAAATCACCGCTGTCCGGAGGAAAGAAACGTATATCAAGAACCAGTTGATCCGGTTGTGCAACCTGTATATCAGTGCCGTTATAAACAAAATTCAGCCTTCCCTGAAGCCAGCAGTTAACTGACTCAAGTTCAGGATTGTTACTCTGTTTAATATTCACGGTATAGGTTGCTGTCGTATCTTTATCAATAGGATCATTCCAGTGCCATGTGTATGAAACATCCAGCGTTAATTCTCCATCCTTATCCAGAGCGCAGAATACAGGGCTGTAAAATGCATCAACCGAGTCGAATTGAGTGGTAGTTACACCATTTACGGTTAGACTCAGTGGGGTACTGGTGAATTCAATAGGCCCGCCAATAACATTCCCGAGTATTTTCCCGAAGAATTCATCAATCTCCCCTTGTGTTCTCCATACATCGCTCTTTATATTAGTTGACGAGTAGCCATTGTTCTTTATATTGTTTGTCATATCCTTGATTTCAGGTGGTATTGGTTGACCCTTGTTAACGAAATAGGCAGTTAATGTTGCTGGAACATTATTTCCATCAATATAGTCAGTGATATATGGCTCCCGCGCTGCATCCACATTCTGGGCTATTCCGTCGGAGAAAAGAACTATATAGTGTCTTTTTTTAACATAAATTGCAGACTGAAATGCTTCCTTTGCAGCTTCAAACGCAAGTGAGATATCAGTGGTTCCCGTGTATGCATTCCTTCCTGAATTGTTGTAATTTCCATTAACTAGTAAATAATTATTCCCATTATCCTTTTGTGCGGGATCCACTTCAATTGCCCATTTCAGTTTATCGGATGCATCCATGCCCCCGACCTGGGAATCAAGGCGGATGAACGGAACGTAGGAATCATTCCACCCCTGTGAGTTAGTCAGCTGGACAAAAAGAGGGTCGTCATCGTAATGATGAAGCAATTTATTAGAAAAGACAGCGATACCTATTTCTGAGGCTGGGGATATCTTGGCAATGGAATCAATAAGAGTACATGCAGCTTTATACCTGACGGAAGTCGGATCCATAATACTCATGCTCGAAGAATGGTCGATTATCATAAATAGGGAAATAGTATCAGGATTGGTGTCTGTTTCTACAACGTGCGTTGGGGCACAGTGCTCAAATATCTCTGACAACATTACAACATTGTAATCTACACTTACGGTTTCACCATCATAATCCGGAGGACAATCAAGGGTGGCACGACATAATTCTCTGCCATGTAGAAATGACTGTATTAAAAAAAGGAAACTTATGAACAGAATGCTGAAGTAATATTTATTTACCATACTCTATAACTCCTGAAAGAAAATTTGTTTTGCCTTTTTATGCTTATTCTCTCACTGTTCCGAACCTTTTGTTTGAAAGGCTCAGCCCCAGTATTCCACAATATGGAGGGGATAGTAGGGATAGTACTATTTCTCTGGGGCCGATACCTTCATTTTAGCAAAATGTTTATATAAAATATCTTTACTAAAACCACAACAGCTAACAGTTTACTTAGAATGCTCAGTCGCTTATCGCTACTTTGTAGAACGTCATTCCTTTGTTTCTGCTTGTTTGTTTTATTGCATATATTCCGGTACTGCATTTTGTCAGATCAAGAACCGCTCCCTTTGTTTTAAAGAGCGTTTCTTTGTACACCAGCTTACCAGCCATATTGTATACGGCAAAACGGGTCGGCTCAGAAATATCTACACTGATAATTCTATTAACAACCTTGACATTGGGGGCGAATGGCATATCGGCAAACATCTTCTTGACATTGATATCCGTTGGGTCGTAAGGCGGCCCGGTTGTAATATCATAAGGATAACTATATGCTGTTGAAGCCCCAGGGTTATAGCAGTGATAATCATAGTCATGGGCATAGACAGCGTTATTACCCCATTTTGAGGTACACTGCCTGCCTTCGTTTGGTATCAGTGGCATGGTGTGAAGGGGATAGGACCCTACTCCGTCTTTCCATAAAACAATCCTGCATTTATGAACCGTATCCGACAGTTCTTCAAGGCTTCCATCATCAACAAAGGGGCGAACGTCATTAAGCCAGATGTTAACTTCAGGTTCAACGTCCTCCCAGAAAACACCGTAGGAATGACAATTGAATTTACTGGTCCCGTATTTTCTTGAGGCAAAAGGTTCCAGCGGGACGATGAGCGGATAATCCCTTTCATTAGCTGCAAACCAGCTTTTTAACTGGCTTGTACTTTCTGTTTCAGAATGTTTAACATTTGTTCGCACACTACTGCCGTTGGGAGTTAAAATGGTAGTATCCTTCATTATGCCCCTTGGAGTGGCCGGAAGAAAACATTTCCCCGGGGTGTACCCACGTTTCATTATTGAAGGATCGAGAAAAGCCTTACCATTATAGTGTATCTCCTGCAGGAAGGAATTGTCGATGTTCGTACTACCATACTTTAAAAATTGATCGTAATCGGTGGTGGAAATAGTTCCGTTGGCCGGTTGGTAGTTTTGTTTCTGCAGCAGCTTAACTACCAGCAGTGCCCACCCGACATGAAATCTTGAATCATCATATATGTCCAGGTAATCTGTACGTTCCTCAGCCTTCTTAATGCAGACGACAAGCAGTTCCTTCTGCTCGTGAACAGTAAGATTGCCAAGGACCTGGTCCTGGGCTAGTATCATTTCGACGAACATGATATCGAAAGCGTAGAATCCTTTATCAGCCAGTGACCATGCCCTGTTGAATCCCCCGGGTTTCATTGAACGATAGTATACAAGCAGCTTTGTACCCGTGTCCTTTCTCTTGAGCAAATCCTGCAAGCCATTAAACCCTCTGGTAACACATTCAAAACCCATCTGAAAATCGTTATAATTACCCAGATCATTTTTAAGTGGATAATCCATACATGTCTTTATCAAACCTTCAGTAGACATGGTTGCCAGGATGCCATCGGGAACCATACATGCCTCAAGCATTTGGGCATGGGATGTGAATGCTTTCCACTCTTCCATACCACCCCGTACAGGAAAATGGTACCTGTCGTCCCTGCTCTCTCCCGTTACAGTTACTGCGAATAAAAACAGCGCACCCAAAGCGCAGCATAGTGCCTTTGACCGATTGAATTTTCCTCTTTTAATCATAAAACCTCCCCCGTTAAAAGAATTTTAATTTACCCTCCCCCTCATTTACAGATGTAATTTTTAAAATTCATGTCATTTATTTGGTTTTTTTTACTATTTTAATACAAAAGGCTATAGAGCTCTGAGATATCATACTCCATGTGGTGGCCACCCTACGGAATTGTGATATTTTATCTCTGTAGTCTTTTTTCCCTTAGTTTTAAACTGTTACTAAACCTCCTTCCGCTTTATTTCAAATTGGTTATGATTTATAAATCCTCACCTTGCACCCTTGATACCCATCCAATTCCTTAAGGGAGGGAACTCTCTGTAAATAGGTGATTGAGTATAAAGGAGTAAATCGAAGTATACAAGATGAGGATTTCATTTCTTTTACCTGGTGTATTTCATGTGAAAAAGGCCATAGAGCTCTGAGATATCATACTCCATGTGGTGGCCACCCTATGGAAATTACAACTACTATTTTTTACAATCTTTTTTATTTTATCGTCGGACCAAAGATTATTATTCCATTATCATCCGTTCCGATCCATTTATCTCCGGAGTTATCCACTGCGATCGATCTGACACCTTTATTTGCCAGCATCTGATATTTGCTGCCTGTGTAATCAAACCATTTTGTACCGTTAACCATGCACAACCCTTTTGGTGATCCAAACCACAGGTAACCATCCTCATCTTCAGCAATGGTCAAAACCGAGTCCGTAAAGACAGCGGAATGGATTGAAGTATACAGTGTGCATGTATTATCCGATTCATTGTACCTTGCGGCACCACCGTTATACCCAAACCATTTGTGGCGGTTTTTATCGATTGCCATGCAATAAATATCACCTGAAGGGAGGCTTGTATTCGATGATGTCAGAGCCTTCGAATAACTGCCTTTCAGCTTAAATACACCATTTTGCGTAGTACACCATACCGTGTCACTTCTATCAAGAAAAACGGTGAAAACAACATTGGAGGGAATGGTTGAATTGCCTGTATCGTACACTGTCCACACGGATTCATCAAACATGAGCAAACCCTTATCAAGGGTACTGAGCCATACATTGCCGTAGCCAATCCCATCAATCGCGACATCTGTAGTAAGGTTTGTCGGTATGGCAGAATTACCGGTGGTATAGGGTATCCAGGTATTTCCATCTAACTCTGCTGCACCTCCGGATGTTGTAATCCACATTATCCCGTATTGAATGTAGCATACGCTAAGAATATTGTTGGAGTTTAGCCCTATATCGTCTGCAGTATGTATTGACCAATAGTTTGTTGGTCCCAATTCTGCCACTCCGCCGGATGTCGCAAACACAAAGGTTGTCGGACTGGTACTGATATCATTCACCCTGTTACCGGGAAGCGCCGTATTATCTTTTGTATAATTCGCCCAGTACACAAATGCTTCAGTCTCCGTTATTTGATTTGAAAACACATCTAAGGTATCTACCAGAGGAACCGGGGTAGAAGGATCATTGAGGATGCCGTAACGAATTGAGTGAAACCTGGATTCCGGGACAGAATCGACAAAGATATATAATCCCTCACTATCAGCAACTGCAGCTGATAATTTTTTACTAAATGTTGTTCCCTCGATGTAAAGATACCCGTTAACCGTATCAACGGTATCGGGTAGAAATATTCTAATTGTACCGGTCTCCTTTAGTATGCCGTCCGGTGCTACTATCGTATCTTCATACACAGGTATACCTGTTATCAACGCTTTTGTTCCCCTGGAAAGGTGGGCAGCCTGAATATTGTAGGTACCTGAATCATTAAATGCAAATGAGTAGAAGCCTGATGAATTTGTTGTAGTTATAAGAGGCTCGGGAAGTAGTTCATTATAAACAGGATTAAAATTTTCATGAATACAGAATATCTGAACGCCTGAAGCGGGTTTGCCATCAGAAAAGATGATGCTGCCGACGATACTGTTGGTTGTTTCAGATCCAGCCCCGTCAGCGATATTGGGAGACTGGGAGCAGCCGGAAAAGAAAATCAGAATGAGAATAAAAACATAAATCATTGTGCACCCCCATCCTTCTTCTTTCGAACCGGATGAGAGAGTGGAAATAATTGAATGTTGAGTTGATAGATCGTATCCGGCTCATCCGTGCTTTTTACAAACTTAAGAATGGAAGTTCGAAACTGCTTAATCATTTCATCGATTATATCCATATCTTTCTGATTAAGCGTAACCGTTACCGTAGAAATATTACGTATCTCTTTAGAATGATTATACAATGATTCCTGTGCCAGTTTCATTGTTTCCGCCTGATAATTTCTAATCTGCAAAGGTGACTGATTTGGATCATGGGTAAGAAATGTATTGGTAAGCGAATAGCTGCCGTCATGCTTATTCTCGATTAGCTTCAGGCGTTTTAGAAGTTCTACGGATTTTTTTGCTTCTCCCCCGGATATCGGCGGAGTCAGCATCCTTCCGAGAGCAACGTAGTCATCAGCAAAGGGGAAAATATGCAGAAGTGTTAAAATCGCAGAGTGGTACCAGCTGCTGTAATACTCATATTGGTCCTTTTTAAGCATTAGCCGCTTTATATCCTTTAATGAAAGTATCTGTTCGTATGCTTCCTTTTCCTCAATACTGTTCTTCGCCTTGTTGAATCTCACCAATGCTCTGAAGTATTCAGCCTCTTTTTTCTTAAGTGAACAGAGAGAGATAAATTTTTCTATAGAGGAAAGGGCAATATGTCTTTTTTTTTGAATAATTTTAACAAGGTGGGATGCATCCATCTCGACTTTACGTGCCATGTAACGATAAGAAAACCAGGTATGATTTCCTTTCATTGAAGAGTAATACCATTTGAGATAGTCACGATAATCGAGAAATTTGAATATTTTATTCATATATATTAAGGTACAACAAAAAGGAATAGACTGAGGGGAAATTCTTGGTTAAATAATAATAAATGTGGACAAAATGCCCACAAGTATATCTGTAACCTATTGATATTAAAGATAGTAATATAATATAACATAATATTAAAATAGTGAGTAATGCCCACAAGATGGGGTATGTTTTAATATGCATAGAATTTATTCTAAAAGGATGAAGATAATTCACTTTTATATTTAAAAGAGGTATTTCAGAAAAAAGCCGTTATTTCAATAATTGTCTAACTTAGTAAATAACATTTTGTTGATTTAAAAAGCTTTCGCTGCTCATAATATGGGAAAGCATTCTATACCTCTTTCACTCACATATACATTATAGAAGCTCTCTACGATGTTACCTCTTTACTATAGCATACTCTCCTTGTGTCAATTCTTGACACCGAGAAAGAGTCTCAATACTACAGCAGGTTCCTTGACGTTCTTTGGGCCGCCTAACATTGGTGTAACATTAAAAACCGCAAGATAGGTACCGGAAGACACATATTTTTTATTGGTTTATTTATTCGGGGAATCAATCTTTCACAAGCCTGACTGAAAAGCCGGTTCCCTTGTTATAATCAAGCTTAATAAGATCATTGGCAGTATGAGCAAGATTTCGACACCATGCATTCGTCTCGTTTACTTCCGCAGTGCTCCACATATCACACCAGAGACCTTGATATTTTCTTCCAATAAATTTTCCATTGATGTGGCGGTAACCACCAGGATGGGCGTTGAAACCAGTGCGATTATTGCTGCCTTTATTCAGGCCTATTGAACCATCATAATGGTCCCCATTGGAATCCCAATAGCTTTGTGATGCGAGAGACTTACCAACCTTGTTTCCGGTTGTACTGCCGTCATAGTTGTAGCCATTGTCAATCAAGTAATTTAATAGTGTGTTCCAATCAGATTCGGTGGGTACATGCCAATCGTCGGGTGCAAGTTTTTTTGTATTTACTGCATACCAATTGTAAAGTGCACCGTAGGTTTTCATTTTCTCGGTATCAGTTGTGTTGTCATAAAAACAATATGCTGGAGTTATGCAGGAACTCCACACACCAGCATCGGTTACATGAGGAATTTTACTGCCGTCGTTATAGGTTGTTGTGCGCAAATGCTCGGCCATCCACTCCTGATTGCCAATTACTACTGTCTGATAAACGTTTCCATCATTGTCAGTAACAGTACCTGCACTTGCTTTCAATGCAATTATAAGACCGCTGATATTGATGTCATGCAAAACCGTCCTATAATTCAAATAGCCGTCCTTCGTAACTTCAATTATTTCATTACTTACAGCATAAGTAATTTCTTTTATATCAGCTTTAGGATTATTACTTAATTGACCGGTGGCGCCTGTATACTGTCCGATGCAAGGAGCCTTAATTATCAGTTTATCAGATCCAGCTTTTATGGTAATGAGGTATACTCCGGCACCAATACCGGGTAGCATAAAAGAATGTGTTCCGGCATTAACTTCATCACGAATGTGAGAAATAATTTTCCCCTGAAGAGAATGGGCCGTAAGCTCTAAGTCTGCCTTTTCCGTGGTGGCTATATTCACTAAACCATTAACCATTCGTGCGGAGATTGATTTGACAAAAGGATTGTTGACCTGTGTATTGATATCTACTGTACCTGAAATAGAAAAACTACCATCAGGTCCCGATAGTGCAGTCAATCCGGAGCGGTTAAGGGTTATTAACACATCTGCAAGTGGTACGGAGTTCATATCAGTTATTGTTCCTGAAATAGCTATATGTTCTGCTAAACAGGAGATTGCCGGTAACAGTACAATTATAATTTTCACTATACGATTCATAAATATTACCTTATCTTAAAAGTAAATAAATAGTTCTATTTATTCGAAACCATGGAGTGATATTCCTCAGGAGTTATAACCTTCCCGTTTAGAGCCTTATCAAGGAGCCACTGCTGAATGGTGCCTGAATTATTACGATGAAAGGATTTTATTCTTTTACCGTTTACTATATAACCATGTTCAACCAGGTTATTATATACTACATATCGTTCTCTCCGCTCCGAAGCTACAAGTTCAATGAGGACACCTCGATAACCTAGCATTAATGGTTCAACGGAATTTCTCTGATAGTTCGTTAGAATTTCGGTACTATGTAGAAGAGACAGCAATTTGTTAACAGTCGCATCGTCGTCAAGGTGAAATGAAGGATCTTCTCTACCGGAATAAAGCATGAAAGAAATTTTCAGTTTACCTGACGGTACGAGGGTATTCTCAGGAGAATCAGCTTGTCTGATATGCTCATGACCACCTCCCTGAATAGAATCTGAATCAACAAAAAAGTAACCACAGAATTCAGTGTATTTTCCTCGATCTGCTTTTTCCGGGTCAGAAATTAATTTTCCTGAATTATCAACATTGTTTGCTGTGCCTTTCCCGGGTTTATGGGACCACATTTTATCTCGATCCTCCCGATACCAGTGGTAATCGGATCCGGGATCGATTGTAAGTGCAATTCGAGCTTTTCCGGAGGGTATCGGTTCTGTCAAACCGGCACATGGTTCAAGGCCATCACGAAGGGCTGCTGCACCGACATTTTCGCAGGTATTACTTGTATACCTCTGTCCACTTGCTCTACCGGGCTGTGCAAAAGTATTGGTTCTTCTGTTATTCGAGTAATTGTAACAATTGTTACAATCATTGATAAACCAATCATCATTCCAGTAATCCGGTTCATAATTGGGGATCATAATTCCAATTGTTGCTTTTTGCACCTTAACGGAAAGGGTTGTTATGTATGATTCGATTGGAACATGCTCGGTAATATATCCAGCTTTTGTAAAAATCACTGTATCAACCGCATTAAAATTGTATTCAGATGATTGAGCAATGGAATTCTTGGCGTTTTGGGAAATACAGAGCCTGTGACTCAAGGTATAGTTTAGCGGATTATAGAATACATTACTTGCTGTTCCGTTATTGACAACGTGGACTATGAGAGGCATGCAGGAACTGTTATTGGTGATCGAGAAAAAATGAGTTCCCGGACCAAGGGTACCTTTTGTAAGTTTAGCTACTGATGCACCTTGAAGATCGAATAATGTGATTGTTACCGGGGATTCTTGCTGTTGTGTAAAGTACAATCCCTTTCGGTTGATAAAAAAAGAAGAATGATTATTATTACTTAATGATTGTATTACTTCAGAACTCTGCTCAAGTAAAAAAGTACCATCGTTCAGTGATACAGTACTCAATTGAATAATGTTGCTCAGACTAACGCCAACATTTTGGAGGGGAGTACCTGACATATCGGTGACTGTACCTGAGATTTTTACATTCTGATACGCCTGAACGGTAACGCAACATGATAATATCAGTATCCATTGTGTTGCTTGATGAAAAACGTCATAGAATCTCATAGTATACCTCTCACATTTGGATTATCTATGCAGGGAGTCAATCCTTCACCAGTCTGACAGCCAGTCCATGCCCCTTATGATAGTCAAGTCTGTTAAGGTTGTTGCTCCCGTGAAAAAGATTGCGACTCCATGCATGTATCGCATTGTAATCGGTAGAACTCCACATATCACAATTCTTATTTTTCAAATTAAAGTGACCATTATTATGACGATACCCTCCAGGCATAGCCGAAAAGCCACTGCTGTTATTTTGAGAAATGTCACTAATAATTGAGCCGGAATAATGGTAGCCTTTAGTATTCCAGTGTGTTTTTGTGGCCAGGGACCTTGCCACCTTATTCCCATTTTTTGAACCATCATAATTATAACCGTTGTCAATTAAGTACGTAAGCAGGACATTCCAATCGTCCTCTGTAGGGACATGCCAGCCGGCAGGTGCGAGTTTTTTTGTGTTAACCGCATGCCAGTTGTATAATGCACCATACGTTTTTATGCTGTCTTTGTTGGTGCTATTCATGTAATAACAATATGCCGGTGTGGTACAGGTATTCCAATCTGAACTGTCCTCGATAAGAGGGATAGGGGAGCCGTCATTAAAAGTTGTTGTTCGTAAGTGCTCAATGGTCCACTCCTGGCTGCCAATTACTATTGTTTGATATACATTGCCGTCTTGATCAGTAACGGTGCCTGTATTTGATTTTATTGATGTCTCAATGAAGTGATATTCCTCAGCAGTTATACTATCCCCTGACAATGCCTCGTCAAGTAACCATTTCTGAATTGTACCGTTGTTATTACAATGAAATATTTGTATTCGTTTATTATCCCTGGTATATCTATGTTCCAGCATGTCATCAAATACGACATATCTGTCAAGGTGATAGTCTGAAATCAGATTCTCAACCAGTATCCCTCTATATCCTAACCTCGCTGGTTCTACTGATTCTGACGGGAAGTTTTCAATTGTTTCGGTATTGGCAAACATGGATAATAATGTGTTCGTAGTGGTCTCGTCGGTTATATAAAATGAAGGATCTTCCCTGCCTGAATAGAGCATAACAGTAATTTTTAATTTACCATTTGGTGATTGCTTCCCTTCAGATTTTCCATTCATTCTTATATTTTCATGCCCCCCTCCCTGAATAGTATCTGAGTCAACAAAGTAATAACCACAGAATTCAGTATAATCTCCTCTATTCGCCTTTTCAGGATCAGATATTGGCTTACCCGAGTTATCTGTTGTTTGAGCTTTCCCCTTACCGATTTTATGGGACCACATTTTGTTTCGATCTTCACGGTACCAGTGATAGTCTTTAAAATCACCGGGATTGATGCAAAGTGCAACCCGGGCCTTTCCCGGTGGAATTGGTTGTGTTATTCCAGTACATGGGTCCAGTCCATCACTCAACACAGCGAAGTCTAATTCCTTACAGCTTACATTAGAGCATGGTTTCCCACTTGCTCTACCCGGTTGCGGATAGGTATCAGTTCGTCTATTATTGGCATAGGCATAACAATTGTTACAATCCCGTACAAATCCGTCGTCGCTCCAGTATGCATGATTATACTCGGGTATCATTACCGGCAGGGATGCTACTTCTAATTGAACATCGACTGTGGTGATGTATGAGTTAATCGGCACTCTTTCATTGATATAGCCGGTTTTATCTACTATCAATGTGTCAATTGCAGCCGGCGCTTTCTTTGGCCACGAGCGATACATAGTTGTAACTGCTGGTAATGAAGAGTTTTTGCTGACATGAATCGGATTGTATTTCAGTCTTTTCGTTGAACCATCATGAGTGACGCTGATTATAATCGGTGTATTGATATCCTGGCTTTCAAGATTGAAGTAATACTTTCCTGTGCCTCCTGCCTCCTTTTTAAAATTGAAAATTTGTATTCCTTTCATATCGTGATAAGTTATTGTGAGAGGTGTTATTAATTGTTGAGTTATTACCAGTTTTGTACCCTTGATACATACTGATGAACCCTGGTTTATTGTACCGGAGGAGATTTGTACAATACTGTGTTCCAATAAATAAGTTCCATCATTTTTCGAGTAAGTAACACAATTTGGTTGTTTTACAAGCGTTATTGCAGCATCTGATAGCGGATTGTTTGAATTGTCAGTTATAATCCCTGATATCTCTATTTCAGTTTGCGCCTGAAGGGTAGTAATTCCTTTCAACAAAATCGATACCAATAATACGCATGGCAATTTCCCGGATTTAAACATATTGTGCCTCCTTTCCTTATATGCTTCATGAACTATTACTCCGGCAATTAAATTGCGCCATTTATGTTGCCTGCAATTTCGAGTATGCCCACTTTTTTGCTTTGGAGAAATCTTGTTTTTGAGCTAAATTTCATACAGAAAGACTTCTCAGTCTAGTGGATATGGCTTAGCATACTTCGGAATGACATCTTGTTTCGTGCGTTATTTAATTGCCGCTGTAATAATTATGAAATCTTATAGCCAGTTCCTTTTTTATTCCTTGTAACATTATTTTCCAATTCAGCTTATTTCAACAACCCGGATAACAACGACTAAATTTTTATGGTAGTATGAATGGAGTGGCTACTCTTTTCCGATCCTTCATGCTGTATAGCATATACACCCCTTTTGCTGTCATAATTCTTACCGGTAAACGAGAAAACCTCTTGAAACTACCACTTTCCCCCATCACTACCTTTTTATCTCTTCAATGGAACAATGATCTTTTTTACCTCTCTTTTTCCATCCGGGTAGACAATATCAAAGACTGCGAGATAAGCGCCTGCGGAGACAATTCTCTTATTGAGATTGGTATCTGACCACAGCACAACGATTTTAAATACGTTTCCGAATTGCTTAATTCCCATTTCAAGAATCCCATTGTGATCATCAAATCCATGAGCTTGTGCAATGCCATTTCCCACCGGATCAAAGAGATGAATTTCGCAAAAAACTTGCTTTAATACTTCGTCACGGACATAAACATTGGGATCGAGGATAATGATGGTACCTTTCGTGATCTTATCGCTTATCTTAAACATAGAGGGGATTTTTTTGTCATCCGGCTCTTTCGGGCCAATCACATAAGGTTGCAGGGTGAATGGCCTGGTCTTTACAACCAATGCAACCTTTTTATTATCTTTAACGACCTGTTCATTGTCACGGTTATCTTCAACTCCCTTATTGGCGTTGATCCAGATACTGTCATCAGTTATTGGTTCTTCTACTCCCACAATTTTATTAACCCGCAAGATTACCCGGTTCTTTTCACGATTCATTTGACTCAGAAGAAAGTGGTAGTCATCACCGAACTCCGTTTGAAGAAGAAATGGTTTTTCCGCCTCAATGTCGTTGACATGTTCAGAAAAATCTATAACCAGTGTGTCTTTATCCGGTTTCTCATCCAAAGGGGTAATATAAGGACAGTATACTGCCTTGGTAATAACCGGTGCTGCCTTATCAATTACCGTATGACTCAACCGAATATCTCTCGTATTATAGGAAACAGTGAGAATCATTTCTCCACTTGTTTTATCTATAATTTTATTTTTATCGGGAAAAATACCGGTGAGATCAAGGAGTACTATTTTTTTGCTGCCTGATTCGAATTTGGTATCTGTTATTTTTCCGGACAACTTAATATCAGTCCATTCAACTTCACATTCTATATCATCCAATGTTTTCAAATCGTCGAGAAATTCTACCCGAACCTGTTCTACAATACCATCGCCATTGTGATCGTAGTAATGGGCATTTTTAACGGGAACATTGGTGTTAATAAATTTTAAAGGTACCGGGATATTGTCCTGGTGGGCCTTGTTGTTCGGTTTATCTGCTACAGGGCCGGTATGAAGAATTTTTAAACTATCACCGGGTGCCGGTGCATCAATGGTGAGGTCTTTGACGGCAAATCGGATATGGGATTCTCCACCGAGATCCTCTACTGCATCAATGGGGGCGATCTCGATTTCCTTAGTATGGTCTTTTTTGATCAAGATAAAGGATTTATCCTTTATCTTAGCGACCTGTACCGGTTCGGTGATTCTGACAAAAAATGTATCGTTTCCCGGTTCATACCTTTTTAGGACACGTGCCTCTTCAAGCAGTGGGCCAATGCCGTCAAGAAGATCTGAAGTACGGCTCAATTCTTTACCAAGAGAGTCGAGAAACACTTTTATGGTGCTGGTACCCTTTGTCCAAATCGGGGCATTGTTTTCCGGGGTAAACTTAAATTGGATAGTCTTTTCATCAATCAGATCATTCTGACTCAGTTGTTGGTCATAATCGATCTGGTTTTCAGGCCAGGAAAATGTAGCATTTTTAAATGAATATCCCTCAGGGCATTTCAACTTGAATTCTATTCGTATTTTATCTCCAATACCATTGCCGTTATCATCGTAAATAATTGATTCCTTTATATGCGGGAAAGGGTCCTGTTCCAGTTCATCGGTAATGATTATGTGCATGTCAGCAGTGTCATGAATGTCACCGGAACTGAGTTTCAATACGGCCTTGACTGTTATGGTATATTCTTTTTGCTTTTCATAGTCAATTATTGCTCCATCCGCAACCAGAATATCCCAATTCTGTAAATCCACAGTAAAATCATTTACATCCTTAATCACTGAAAGAGAAACATCGGTTTCGGGACACAATTTTTTAATTTTTCCAATCACTGTTTTTTCCGGCGTGTTTTCAGGTACGATGAATTCCTGATCCTCAATGATATACTTTACCGGGTTGGTGCTGTCCTGAGTGAATTTAAATACAAAATTACTGAGAAAAACACCACTGTCCAAACTACGGTCACGGGTATCACCAATGACAAATTTAACTGTATGTGTGCCTTCACTGATTCTTTTTGAGGTTCGCAGCACATACGTAAACCCATCATATTCCAGATCAATAGTGTTTCCTTGATTGTCAATGTCGAAAAAGGCATTGTTCACCGAGATGAGGTTGCCCTGTTTGTCAAAACAAATATTCTGTCCATCCAGCAGGCAAAGAAAAGCATCATTATATTCGCCCACCCATTCAGGATATTCTTCCGTACCGAAAACAAAATCAAAAGAAATACCCTTGATAGAAGTATCAGAGGTAAATTCAATGATCAGGACTGAGCAATCATTCGTTCCCTCACCCACCGCTTGTGCAAGGTCGGGATCCCCTGTCGACTCACCATGCTCGGTAGACATGCCCGTTTGGTTGTTCGGTCCGATACAGTTTGTCGCCTTCCCTGAAGTAAGGATTATACCGTCTTTCATTTGTACACCATTAATGGGGGGAATATTTTTATACGTCCCGGATAAGACCGGGCCGGCGTCTAGGTCGCCAAATGCAACCCTTGTAATAGTAACTCCATTGGGTACCTTCATACAGAGTGCCTTCCATAGGACATCTGCCGGTTGGTTTGGGGTAACTTCAATAGCTCGTTGGGTAGTTCCCTGGATTACTTTTTCTTTCACATCATATAGGCGCCTGGTACTGCCGTATAAAAAGCTGAAAACGATAATAATGATCAAAGAAATAGAGTGAGTGCTTTTCAGCATTTTTTCATTTCCTTCTCTGATGAGCGAATTTCTTATATGTTATAAATCCTCACCTTGAGCCTTTTATGCCCTTCTCTGCCCCGAGATGTGGTTTTTAAGGGATCTCAGAGCAGAGAGTCAGGCATATAAAGTAAAGGACGGGAAACAAGGTGAGGATTTCATTTTTCCGATCGTTACTCCGGATTAATTGTTATATAAAAAAGGCTATAGCGCTCCAAGATATCATACTCCATGTGGTGGCCGCCTCACGAAATTAAATAATTTACTTATGCAATCTATTTCTACAATTTTAGTGACAATTAAATGTTACACATCCTTTAGTCGTTTCGACGGACAAGGTGAAGAGAAATCAATTGAAAAAGAAAGATTTCTCAGTTTAGCATTTATGGCCTAGCATACTTCGAAATGACGATGGGAAGTATTTTATTACCTGAATAATATTGTCTGACTAAAGATTAAATCTCCATTAATCATCATTCCTCTTGTTAGCTATACAATAAATATCAACTCTCTGCGATGTAACCCCTTTACGATAGCATGTTCACCTTATGTCAATCCTTAACACCAAGAAAGAGTCTCAATACTACAGCAGGTTCCTTGACATTCTTTGGGCCGCCTAACAGAGGTGTTACATTGAAAACCGCAAGATAGGTACCGGAAGACACAATTCTTTTATTGTGGTTCCTGCAGTTCCATATATATACCAGGCTTTTATTCTTTTTATAAAATGCCATCTTCTTGTTTTTTATCACGGTATTTCCAAGAGGATCATAAATGGAAAAATGTCCCTCAAGCATAAAATTCTCAAATAATTTTTCAGGGTCCAACGGCACGACCTGTATTATCATTCCAACATAGTCGTTATACTTATTCTTATCGAGCTCCAGGGAGTTTAGCATATTCTTTTCCTCGAACACATCTATTATAGCTTGTGAGATTGCTTCAGCATTGGTAATATCGGAAATATCAAAAGGTGTTATTGCTTTGGGAATCAACGTAAGTTGGTTTAACTTGTGGGTTATATGAAGCATTCGACGGATATTTTTCGGATTATTCTGATGATTTGATTCCCCATCTGAAACCCGGTCCCCCTCATGTATCCATATTGAATCGCCATGCTGCATATATGGTATACCGTTGTTAACTTTAAGGACCGCAAAGATAATCTGATCTTTCTGATGATCTAAATACTTCAGGTCTGCCGTATAGTTGACTTCCTTTGAATCCAATAAGTGAAACGGTACTTTATGATCTACCTTTTTAATTGTTTCAGAGAACCTCACGAACAAGGTGTCCATTATTGACGTATCCTGATACTGTATTAGGTGTGCACTTTTTGGAGCCCAATGGATTATAGGCGCTATTTTGTCAATAATCGGTACCGTACCCGCTAATACCCACCCACCATTTTTCAATATTGTATGATCAATAATCAATGTATCGTCTTTTGTTGTATAGGTCATAGGATCCTTTGAAAGGTCCTGACTGACAGCGAATCCTATTCCTTTATCAACCAAGTAGGATTTATCGATTTCAAGGCCTCTAAAGTCAGGAAGGGTAATCAATTTGACTACTTCCTTCAAATTATCCGAGTTGATTTCACCGGCAACTTCTACAAACATACTATCAATATGTCCCTCAGCATCATTATCAAAATAATAGGCATTCTGTAAGCTGATCACATTACCGAGGCTATAGGACAATGAAGTCTCCAATGTATCCCGGGGGAGTTTGGGATTCTTAAAAAGCGCTACAATATTGTCAACTGCGTTGACCTGTAGCTTCCCATCACCTGGTGTGGGAGTGCTGTCTATTACCACGGGTATGGTATAGGAAAAATAGGATCCTGTTTTAGTGAGATTACATGTCTCCTTATCTTTTTTCTTTCCATCAGTAGTAAAGAGTGTCACTGTTACATCTTTGTATCCATAGAGCACATCAATTTTACTCTCTTTGAACCGGATCTCGGTTTCATCAATAGTTTCATTCATAGAGTTTATATTTTGCCCATTGAAGTAAAAACCAAGCGACCTGTCCCAATATTCGACCTTAAAGGTATCAGGCAGCTCGGGAGACCCATTTTCCACTTCAACAGTAAATTTGACATGCGTTGTTGTATCTTTTTCAATGGTAATGGTATCTCCTTCTTCAGTTACTGAATCAATAACTATATGATGGCTAATATCATATACAAAATCTGTTTTATAAATCTGTAATGGAAAGAGATCGGAAAAAGGGAAGCCTGTCGTATCCCAGGGGCCGATTGATTGTATCTTGTTAACGACAAGCTTTATAGGCAATGAAGACTCGTTCTGTGTAATTATTTTTCCAATGACATTGTTCATGAGCAAACTCATTAAAGTATCATAATTTGTTTTAATCGTATAAAGATCGGATATAGGATTGGAAGTTGAATAACCGTTGTTCTGGATGTTCTTTGTCATTGTCTCAAGATTTTCAAATGCCGTATCAGAAGGAGTAAAATAGACAGTAAAGGTGGTGGGTACATTTTCCCCTTTTACATAGGCATACTTTAAGGTCTCATCTTCAGGTTTGGTAGCCTCGCCGTCAGAAAAAAAGATTCCATAATGGTTGTCCTTTGGATAGATCGAAGATTCAAATGCATGCTTTACTGCGGAAAAACCAAGAGTAATATTGGTCCCGCTCATATTATTGCCATCTGGATTATATTTTAAATCCACCCACTTAACATCAAATATTTCAATGGTATCAGTTTGAAGGTAAAATTTAAGAATCTCGTATCCTGTTCTCCCATTATAGGAAGAATCGAGCGTTAAAAGGGGAATATATCCATATATCTGTTCAGGATCTGTAGGGCATAATTCAAAAATTGGATCATCCACCTTTTCAAACCAAAGTTTACCTTTAAATACAACTACACCTATCTGCGTTTTGGAATTGATATTATATATCGAATCAACAAGATCGCTGGTCACATTGAAGCGGGATCCCATTTTATCGATAGAATCATTTATCATGCTGCCTGAATTATCAATAAGAAACATAATTGAACTGGGAGCTCCGGATACATTAGAATCTGACCATGACTGGACGTATACATACTCGGACATAGCGACATATTCTTCCGGAACTTCAATTATGGTGTTATTAAGGTCCTCGGGAGGTCCTTTATAGGTGAATTTGCACACCTCTTCTGAATTGCCAATCTGGACAAAAAACAGACAACATATAAGCCAATAGAGAGTTAGTCGCACACTTCTTTTTTTTGAGAACAATGTGTCTACCTGCATTCTTTAATCCTCCTTATTTTTTTACTCCAATAACACACATCTTAGTTTCTGACCGTTCCTTTACCCCGTCAAAGTAGTAGGTAACCGGAATAACAGCGGCGTATGCGCCGGATCCGACCAATCTACCCAGATGATTCCTGCCGTCCCAGACATAGATTAGCTGCTTGTTCTTCTCATGGTATCCCATCTTTACATCACGAATAATCTCATTACCGACCGCATCAAACAGGTTAAGGTACCCTTCATAATGATCCAGCTCAGATACATTATAAACCGGATCCGGCTCAAGTGTAATAATCATAATCCCTTTATATTCGCCGTTTTTCGTCTTGAGGTACTTAACGACTTCCTGTATTTCCGGGATTGCGGTAATCTCATCGTTCAATATGTAACCGATATCTTCATCAAAAAGTGTAGCTTTTACGATTAGCTCGAATGGTGCGGATTTATACACCGTATCAGCAATAGTTTTGGCATTAATCTCCCGCCTGATATTTTTGGAATTATCCTGATTATTGCCAACTTCATCCATGACATTTTCATCATACACCCAGTTAATGCGAATCGAATCACCATCCACTATTGCATCTGCGCCATTGATCGATAAAACACGGAACTCGGCAAGATTGTCCTTTTGTCTGAGAGGCTTCAGTCTTGCTTCGTAGGTATCACTCTGTGAAATGCTGTAATAGGTAAACGGTTTTTCCTCCTCAATCTTTTCAACAGTTTCTGAAAGGACAACGGAAAGTTTATTATGGTTATCTTCCGAAATAAACTGTTGTGAACCCTGGATAACCAGAATAATCGAATCCACAAAATCCGCCTTCATGATTATCGGCGCGACGGAATCTATAATGAGCGTTTCCGATTTTTCCAGAATGGTATTTCCATTGGGCAGGGTAACCTTATTCTTTACCACCAGTTTGTCATCATCGATTACATACGTTTGAGGCTGCGAAGCCTTTTCCGTCACCGTAACGGCAATGCCACCGTTGACCGGCTTATATCTTTCAACGGTAAATTTACGGAAATCGGGCAAATCAATAGCATCCATGATTTCATCTACATTATCTGCAGCGCTGCCACCGGACAGGCCGATAAACAGGCTGTCTATAAATCCCTCAGCATCATTATCAAAGTAGATACCTTTATTGACTGTCAATGTGGTAACCAGATTGACCGGGATTGCAGTTCGCAGGGTATCTAACACGAGTTCCGGATTGCGGAATATGGAGAGAACTTTCCCCTCGGGAGAGTGTTGCAGTATACCGTCCCCCGGTTTTGCAGGACCGATCGCACGAGCAAAGGTATACCCATGGAATCCAGCCTGTTCCTTAAGAGAAAAATTCTCCACATCTGGTGGCTGATCTGTAGTATGGGTCATGACTACTCCCACATTCTTGTACCCATATAGTACATCAACCTTTTGCTCGCCGAATCGAATCTCGATATCCTTCATCGGATCGCTGATCATGTCAATCGCAGCATTATTGTAAAAAAATTGCATTGATCGATCCCAGCGATAAAGCTGCACTTTCGGAGGTATCTGCCCGGTATCTCCCAGAATCACCTTGAAACTGAAATCAATTATTGTATCCATGGTGCTGACTTGAATGACAGTACCATTAGGGAGTACCGAGTCTTTCTTGACATTGTATTTGATAACGTAATGGAAGGGAGTCTCTTTGCCGATCAGGGGAAATGGTTTCGCAAAGGTAAACCCAGTCGAGTCCCAGCCGATGATAGGCTCGATATCATTGATCTTCAGTTCAAGGGGGGTATACGATAAATTAAAACCGATGATATTGCCGATCACATGCTCATTGATCAGTTTTTGCAGTGCTTCAACTGAAGTCTGGATGCTCCAGATATTTGATTTGGGATTACTATTGGAATAGTCATTAACTTTTATATTCTCTGTCATTGTCTGCAGGGTTTGAGGTGGACTCGTACTTGAAGTAAAAAATACGGTAAATGTTGTCGGGACATTCGTTCCTTCGACATATTCATCTGGATTGGATTGAGGATAATTTGCATTTCCATCGGAGAAGAATATGCAAAAATGGCGGTCTTTCGGATATTTGGCAATTTTAAATCCCTGTTTGGCTGCATAAAATCCATAGGTTATATTGGTAAACCTGTCGTCGCTATCATGTCTATAGACTAAATCTACTTCACCATTGAACGTATCAATCGCAAGCCACTTTCTTAGAAGCTCAACTCCGGTCATGTTCTGATATTCAGTGTAGACTGAATCCAGGGTTAAAAGGGGGATATATCCTCCGGAAACACCGCCTGGATCAGTAACAGGTTTAAATAATGGATTATCTCTCGGAAGATACCATAAACTGGTACCGAACACAGCGACACCCACCTCACTTTTCGGATTAGTTTTATATATACTGTCAATAATATTTAAGGCTACAATATAACGCGAACACTGTGGATCTTGACCCATGTTTTTCATACTGGAAGAGTGGTCAATAATGAAAAAAACGGAGCTCATTCCTGATACAAAGATTTCAGATGAAGGATTACCTACATACACATACTCATGTTTTGCGACCGTCCCATGATGAAGCTGCAGTTCTTTATTCATCAACGTTTCAGGAAGACCCTGGAATTGAAATTTATTTACCACCTCTGCGGGTAGAAGACCGGTTATCATAATAAAAACAATACTCATGTTTCCGACACATCGTACAACCCACGGATAAAAACCATTTTGATTAAGCATAAATCCCCCCACCTTTGGTATGAGAAAGAACATCTAAATAATATTTATACTGGTAAACAAGAACGGTGAAAAATTCGTTTCACTCATATTAAGAATATTTCCTGCCCCTGGAGACGCATTGAGGGAGAGAGAGATGTTAATGCGATATGGGGAGCAGGAAATATCCATAAGACCCCACCCTTAATTTTTTATCATCTACCTGTCAGCCGCTACCCTATTTCAGTAATAAAATCCTTTCATTTTTTTTGTATGACTTTGATGCTTCAGATGCTTTGAGAGCTTTAGCTTCGAATGTCAAAATGTAAATCCCTGATGCAGCCCGTGTTCTGCTCTCCTTTTTGTTCCACAATATCGAATGTCTTCCCCTTTCAGCTTTTCTATTAAAAATGGATGCAACTTCCTGTCCCAGAACATTGTAAATCGACATCTTTACTTTCATGGAGGTAGGGAGGGAAAATCGTATGTGCAGCATGCCATTGTTCTGATAATTACCAATGCGTAATGTGACGATGTTCGGTATAGTTAAAATTCCTACAACGCCATACTGAAAAGAGAAGTACCCGCTGTCCTGGCACGCTCCGACCGGGTCAGTGCCGGTATTGGCAGTGTCGACAAACCATTTGTCCTTTGCTTCCAGATAGTAATCGATTCTGCCTGTGCTGGTTGCTTGTTCAGGGATAATTGCTTTGTGAGGGTCCGTTCCCTGGTTTGTCATGTCCAGCGTTTTCCACGATCCTGACCCTATACGATAGTGAAGAGACGCGTTCTCTACTCCGCTGGCATCGGTAATAACAGACAGCACTGGAAACGGGCCGGATTGTGCGACATCATTCCACACCGTGGTATTGGCAAAGTAGGGCGGGGCATTATCATCCGGTATGGTTATCTTGAAATCATCAATAAACCAGTCCGAGTAGTCCTGGAACATTGACGATGTTTCAAGGCGGTATCTAAAGAGCATCTCTCTGCTCAGCGATGTTAGAAGGAGCTTCTGTTCTCTCCAGGGTAACGAATCACTGCTTACCGACCAAATGTTTGTCCACTTTGTCCCACCATCGGATGACATCTGGACAGTGGCATCACCCCAGAAGGCGTCTATTGCATGGCTGTGCCAGAAGCTAAGCGAGGCCTCGGAAAAGGCGCTTAAATCAAGAGGCTTTTTCAGGGTCAGATAGGTACTGCCGTCCTTCATGTTACCGCTGTAAGCCGCATAGGGCTGGGAGTGTGCTTCTTCGTTGGAGCGGTCCCAGTTACCGGATGTCTTCCAGATAATGGAGAAACTGTCTGTACCGGCATACTCGAAATCATCCTCAAACAGGACAAACGGTGGGGGAGTCTTACCCACCGACAGTTTAAAGGAAATGGTATCACTTACAAAATCCATATGCGGTCGTTTGTCCATAATAACCATTTTGAATAATGCGTTATGGCCTTCTGGTGTAAGCTGGTGGGCGGTAACTTTGAAAGGATTAGTCGTGTTTGAAGCCTGCTTTTTTATCTGGACGGTCCCGTAAAATGAAGAGTCTGTGTTCAGGGTGATGAAATTGTCAGCCTGCAGCAGCTTAGCATAAACAGTGCAGCCGTCATCTTCGCCGTCATTGATAATTTTGATAACCAGGTCTACTGTTTCCCCCGGCTCTATAGCACCGTTGTTGTTACCGCCCTCAACCTTTACATCCACGTATTCCATAATCGGCGTATAGACCTTTACAAAGTTATTACTCACCCAGGTGGAGTCTTTGTCACGGAAGGTTATCTGAAAATTGACTTTATAATTATTCGGGCTGGTATCGGCAACGGTAAAGCGGAACCGGGGGCTGGAAAGCACGGAGTCCGCTTCGGGAACATCCCCGTACCAGGTTGAATCCACAGTTACCTCTGTTATATAGGGATTGGTGGTAATGAAGATACCATATACTGCCTGAGCAGTACCTTTGCCGTAATTTTTTGCCCAGATACCAAGGTCTATAGTCTCACCTGCGTTTACCTTGCCGTTATTACCTGAATCATCAATCACCTTTAATGCTACGGATACAAAGGGATAGTTCGCCGAGATAACCGGCACCTCTTTTTCGTAACGAAAGCAATTTGCTTTGGTTATGGTAACAAGTATTATATCACCGGGAATAACCGGTGAAAGCAGTGGTATATCAACAGCAGAGCCGCTGCCCTCGGCAACACCGATGATTTTTCCTTTGCAGCTCAGCGCAATGACCGAGCCCTCATCCGCAATAACAGTGAAGGTTGTCATACTGACAATATGTGCTGCGTTATGTACCACGCTCAGCTCACGGGGTTCTTCCGAGTACAGAGGGGTGAAAGCATCACCATGATGGTGAAAGAGGTAATAGGTTACCTCTTTAAAGTCGGGATTATTTGGCCAGCCAGATCCCTGCAGGAAAATTTTCCCGGAGCTCATTGCCAAGCAGGGGATCAGAATGCTTTGTCCGATGATGTCAGTAGATGGGTAATCAGGCATGAAATCCGGCCAGAGGCAGTCATAGGTACCCCACATATAGGTATCATTTACAAATGAATAGGAAACCTCAGTCGCGGCATTTAGTCCCAGCGCCCCGTTTGGAATACGATGAAATTTTTCGGAAAAGGTCTCTTTCCCATCGTCATACTTGCCGGTGAGGCAATTAGTAGAGTAAACAAAAACATAGTTGTCATTGGTAAGCGCACTAAGATTTTTGGTTCTGTAATAAGGCTCACCCCAACCTTCGGTACTGCCGTGGTCACGGTGCTGCACAAGGAATGTGCCTGAATTTATTGCATCGTTAATGCCGCCTGCGCTTCCGCTGTTCCAGTAGTTTTCGCCGTTCTGGTTGGTTGATGGTATATATCCGAGATTGGAAAAGTAATCCACCACTGCTGCGGTGTTATTGTTGCTTGACCATGATCCCCCTATACTCGGATTTCCCGAATAGATGTTATACTGGCGATTGGGATGCTTGCCGAGCTTTTTCTCCATGAATCCTGCAACGACCTCCGTAAAGAGTTGAAACCACCGCTCCGTTTGCCAACCGCAGGCAATAAGAGGAGTGTCATATAAGAGTGCATCAGTGTAGGGTTCTCGCTCATAGCTGAGAACCTTACCGATGGTATTTTCCAGATGTTCCTCATTCTGTGCTGTAATCCGGGCATGGTGTATATCAGGCAGGTGATCCCCGTCAACATCAGCATAGAAGTTATCTGCTACGCATTTTTTCTTATCACCCCATTGGGGTGAGGTTATCCCATAAGGTCTGCCTGAGGAGGGAAAATCGGAGAGCAGTAAAAAAGCCGCTGGAGCAGGATTCCAGGTATTGTATGCATCATTGATGAAATTCTCTATGTCCCCGGCACTTGAACCGCCAACTTCGGTCAGAGTGAACACTTTCGTTGAAATTCCCTGAAGTGTGCGCCATGCCTTGATTGTGTCAGCCCAGGCTTTAAACAGCGGTTCGTCAGGAACGATAATAATATATTCACATCCGTCTCGGGCTTTTAACCGCTGCTGATTATAAAAATCGATTTCAGGCAATGAATTATAATTGAGCAAATGGTTTCTGAGTATTGGTTCCCAGAAGCGGCTGCGCAGCCGGTTTTCACCAAAGCGGTGGGTGCCACCGATAAAATCTACCCGTATCTTTATATCTTTGTAGACTACCAGTTCTTTCGAAACCGGATTGTACTGAAAGGGTTTTACACCAAGTATCACTACATCAACACCACGGATTTTCATGGGCGCTGAAACCTGAACCGGAGACTCCGGATACCAGGCATTGCGTCCGTAAATGTTCATATCCTTTAGGTGTCGCACCGGTGAGGGATCAGAATCAAGGGGGATATTCGGCGCAGGTGCTACCTCAACATTCCGGTACACCTCTTTGCGTGTGTCAATTACCCGTGCCGATACCCCGGCTCCGACCGGAACAGCAATGTACCTGCCGGTTCCTGCAAGGTTCGGTTCTCCCTCACTACTCTGAAGAAACATACCCGGCACACTGTAAGTCTTCATTGCCCTGCCATCAACAATTATCTCCTCAAGCGTCATTTTATGCATGCTGAAGATAACTTCCAAACCACTTCGTGTTTGTGACGTTACGCTGAATAGTGGGCTCTGTGACCAGTTTTTTTCAAACGTTGTTATTTCGGCGGTAATACCGATATAGACAAATGAGAGTAATATGATAGCGACCTTATTCATTATTGTAATTCCTGCAAATCAATCTCGATTATACATGGCATATAACAATAGGAATGCCCGGCCTTATTGTTTTTCAATGAAGAGTAAAACCTATTTAGAAAGTCACGATAATCGAGAAATGTAATTAGTATATACTTATTCTTAAGGTACAATAAAAAGGAAAAAACTGAGAGGAAATTCTTGGTGAAGGATTAAAAAGCGTGGGCAAAAATGCCCACAAATATTATTATAACTTATTGATAATAAAATAGTTATATAATATAAGTAGCATAGCTGTAGTAAATAATGCCCACAATAGAGGTATGTTTCACATACTTAAGTAAGAATATATTCTAAAAGAGTGAGGGTGATTTACTTTATCCCATTTAATAGAAGTATTTCTGAAAAAAAACGTCACCTCAATAATTGTCTGACTTAATATCTCGATGAGTTCAGCTATGGTACATTTAAATACTATAGCCAAAAATGCTCTACCATTTGATATAGCACGAATCTGCGGGGAACTCCAATAGAAACGTCTTTATGGTTTACTAGATAGAACATAGAACTGTTCGTCATTAATTACATTTCTAACCAATGCTTCTTCCAGAATAATCCTTTTAATGAGATTCGAGGGATCATAGGCAAATACTTTTCTTTTATGATCATCTTCACAATAATTATGTTCCACGTATTTATTAAAAACAATATATTGATCGGAATACAAATCACTATTATTAATATTCTGAATCAGTATACCCCTATATCCCAGGTGTGAAGGTACTACTGTTTCATCGCTATAATTGGTAATAGTCGTTACATTTTCAAGTGCAGACTGTATCTTATCATATGTTTCCTCATCATTTACATAGAAATATGGATCTTCTCGCCCTGAATATACCATAATAGACACCTTCATCCCGGTCAAAGGAGCTTTACTTTCGCAAGAACCTTTAGGGCCACCAATTTTTTCATGTCCCTCTCCTTGAATAGAATCGGAATCGGAAAATAAGTATCCACAGAAATCTGTATAGCTTCCTCTATTTGCTTTTTCCGGATCAGTTATTTGGTTACCGGAATTGTCCTTTGTTATAGCCTTTCCCTTACCAATCTTATGAGTCCAGTAGTGGTTTCTGTCTTCACGGTAAAAATGATAATCTTTGAATTGACCGGGTGCAACGCATAACGCTATTCTTGCTTTACCCTGAGGTAAAATCTCATTAATACTGCTGCAAAGTTCTAACCCGTCACGTAAAGCAGCTGCTTCAACTTCTTCACAAGTACATTCTTTAACCTCTTGTCCACTTGCATAACCAACTTGCGTCCATTTGTTGTTGAGGACATTATTCGAATAATTATAACAATTGTTCCAATCTCTTTGAAACCCAATCTCACTCCACATATAAGGTTCGTAATCAGGAACCATAAGTCCATGTATTACTGTAGCACCAGAAGTAATATAAGAATCAATAGCAATTTTTTTCAGATAAAAATTCTTCTTTTCAATAACCAGAGTGTCAACTGCACGAAAATATTCAACAGGAATCGTTCCTGTAGTATTATTCGGTGTACTGAGTGTTGATATTACGGTACTCTTATTCGACACAAGAGGATTATGTTTTATGTGTCTTGTTACATTATTTTGTGAAATACGTATAATAATTGGTACACATGCAAGGTGTTCAGGAAAAGTAAAAAAATGAGATCCAACATCAAGCTTGCCATTAAACAAAGAAGAAACAATGGATCCTTTCATACTATAGATCTCAATATGCACATTTCCCACATTATTTTGGTTTAAAATAATACCATTCTTGGTTGTAAAAATGTTCGATATTAAACTCATCTCTTCTTTGAGAATATTTGTAGGATTATGCTCCAATAAAAATGAGCCGTCTGTATTTGTGACTGTACAGAGAGTTGCAATATTCATTAAAGTTACGTTAGCACCAGCAATTGGATTATTCAAAGTACCAGTAACTTTACCTGAAATTTTAACTGCCGGCTGAGCATTAATGGAGAAAAAATTAAACAAAAATAGTGCAGAGATTGTTAATCCGATCGAAATGTTATATCGACGCATATATCCTCCTTTATAAATTGTTTGAAAAAATATTATCTTTCATTATCTTGATCCTTTTATACCATTCTCTACCCAAAGATTGGTGGGGAGACCTCGAAGTAGAAATTGGGCAGTAAAGAAATAAGCAGTATACTATGTGAGGATTTTATTTTTTTCCATTCTTTATCCCAGAATATTTGGTATATAAAAAAGGCCACAGCGCTCTAAGATATCATACTCCATGTGGTGGCCGCCTCACGAAATTAACTAGTATATTTCTGCAATACTTTTTTATTTTAACATCGGACCATTGATTATAACTCCAATAGAAGAAAGTAAAGATGTTTAATTTTATTCTTTCAGGCTTGCATCACCATTGTTACAGGCAGCATGACGGATATTATTTTCCCATAGCCCAGGTGTGCATACCATATGATTTACCGCATCAATTTTTAATCATGCCTTCTCCTGATATACTTAGTTTTAATAATCCTATCACCACTTGTAATTTCAACGATATTTAATCCCGGTGCGACATGAAAACGTTTTAGATCAAAATGGTTAAAAGTATTACAATTGATTTTTTCACCTATTTTTTCCCCGGCAACGTTGAACAATTTTACAGCTGTCATACCATCAAACGTTAATATCGATCCATTAATAATCAGTTTAATAGTTGAGCTTTTAATTGAGTATTTCAATTTTCCATTAGTGGTGCCCAATTCACCAAGAAGGACCCCCGCTTTACCGGGATAGTGGTGAGAAGTGTTGAGCAGAATATCTTTAACACCATCATTGTCTATATCTGTAATACCGATTCTTATTGCATAATCGGCATGGATATCACTGCCGTCTTTCAGAGTAAGTTTAATCCCAACATCAAACAGAGGATCAGTTATGCTTCCGATGTTCTGATAGTAATAAATATTTGATGCTGTATCATCTGAGTTTTTATCAACCGTGTTTGCAGTTACAATATCCAACAAACCGTCGTTATTCATATCTGCGATTTGAACCCTCAGATACACCCATTTAATCTCTTCCCCATTTTTATCTTTAATGGTTTCCTGAAATTGATAGGACGGTGCGCCCTCGGTTCCAATATTTTTATAAAATTTCAGAGGGCCTGGAGTGTCCCAACCATTTATGAAAATGGAATCAATTGAACAGGCGACGATAAGATCCTTCAATCCATCTCCGTCTAAATCTGCAATTGCAGGACCGGTAAATCTACCAATACCAAAAACACTGTTTCCATCAGCATCACTTATCTTTCCCCCACCTGATATATTGCCATTGTCATCCCCATAATAGATGTATATCCCAGAACCATATTCACCGCACATTATGTCGCTGCAGCCATCATTATTAAAATCCTCAACCTGAGGCGTTTCAGCACCGCCGCATCAAGCACCGCCAACAGTAATTGGAAATTTCATTTTGTATTTATAGACTGGAGCATTATCATTACCGGTGTTTTCATAATAGAGAATATGTCCCTCAGTCCCTGCAGCTGTAAACATATACCCCCCAAGGATATCCTTATCTCCATCCTTATCCCAATCCGCATGGGTAAAGTTTATATACTTACCGTCTGTAGCCCATTTATCTCCAGCAGAGTGCTCAAATGGGTATTCAGGTTTAAATTGAGGTGTCTCTGCAAAACATACTGCTGAAAAAAGAAGTGCACACAAAACAAATTTCATATTTAACCCTCGCCTTTATGAATTAACTGTTCAATACTATTATCGGGTTCAGGCCTGTATTAGACCGCTATCAGTTGTTAACCGTTTACTGCAATTACGCAATCAGAATTTTTCCCTTATTCAATATGTTTTGCACCATTTACTTGAAGTCAGTTCCTAATAATACAACTGTTTGAGTAATTTCTCAGCTTCAATTGAGGGGGATTGTTATTTTCTGTATAGTAATAAAGTATCAAATTTAAATACGTTGCCGAATGGCTTAATTCCCATTTCAAGAATCCCAGAATATTTTGTATAAAAAAGGCCACAGCGCTCTAAGATATCATACTCCATGTGGTGGCCGCCTCACGAAATTAACTAGTACCTAAATTGAGCGATTTTTCGATGTGAATAGTAACCATGAAGGCCTGGATTCCTGTTTCCACAGGAATGACGGTATTAATCTTTTAGGTAACATGTCATACCGGACTGGATCCGATATCCAGACCCACCCGTCTGGCTAATCATTAAAAAGAATCGCTTAATTTAGGTTTGACTTAATCTTTAACACCTAACATTACTTTCATTGAAAGCTTCATACATTCCTGAACTTCACTTTTACCTATGGGCCATTTTATTAAGTTAGTGATAGCTACATAAGCCCCAGCACCAACAGTTCTGCCATTTGCATTTCTTATGTTCCATATATAATTCAGCGTTTTATTTTTACTATTAAACTTCATTGACTGGCCTGAGATAATCTGATTACCCACAGCATCAAAGATGGAAATATCTCCTTCAAGCTCCAGTTTCTTAAACAAATCGATGTCAAGCCCATTAAAATCCGGCACTATCTGAATGACCATTCCTATATATTTGCCCTCCTCATTTTTCTGCAGCTTGAGCTGAGTAATAATTTCATCAGAATCGAACAGTTTGATAATTTCATCCGGGATGACGATTGACTCATTGTTAAAATCACTAAGATCCATTGGTGTAATTGCAACAGGTATTAAATCAACCGGAATCACTGTCTGAACGACATCTATCACCCGCCGTTTATTCATTGGATTATTCTGATAATTGTTGGTTATGAAACCTTCAATATCAAAACTGATATCACCCACACGATTCATTTCATGAATCCAGAGCGAATCTCCTTTTTTAATCCTTTCAACACCATCATGTATTGATTTGACAATAAAGATAATTGTCACTTTATCCGGAAAATTGACAGCCTTCACATCTGCGGTATAGGTATTATTATTCACAACATCGAGGAAGTAGAATGGAACCTCATGATTTACTTTTTTAACCGGTTCGGAGAAGGTTACCGATAACGTGTCAGGAATCGAATCTATCGGAGAATCGATAAGCAGTGGTGTCCGTTTCTTCTGTTTACCACAGGTAATATATTTATGCAGTACAATTGGTGCGACCTTATCAATAATTGGTATCGTTGCCGATTCCACCACACCTCCTATTGAAAGTATCTTATAACTGAAACTGATACTGTCATCTGCACGGATATAGGTTGCCGGATCATGACTTGTTCCCTCTTTCACGTGTAATGCGATTCCATTACTATCGAGCGAATATTTGGTAATGGTAAAATCCCGAAATGGCGGCAGGGTAATCAGATTGTTTTTCATTATTTCATCGAGATGCTCATTTGTCATGCCACCGGCAATGTCCACAGATACTTGTATAAAGATACTGTCAACATACCCATCAGCATTATTATCGAAATAATAAGCTACCTGGGCTTTTATAAAACCATTAAGACGGAAAGGAATGCCAAATCGCAAGGTGTCAAGGGGGAGTTTGGGATTCCGAAAGGTTGCAATGAGACTGTCATACTTGGCATGACCCACTTTCATATCTCCGGCATCAGGGGTGGGATCGATTTCTCTTGTAAATGTATGGCTGAAATAGGAACCATTGTGGGTAAGCTTGTATATCTCTTTGTCTTGAATTCCTTCACTATTAGTGATCTCCACTGAAACATCCTTATATCCATACAGCATATCAATTTCTTTTTCCTGGAAACGAATTTCCAATTTTTTCATGGTTTCATTCGCCAAAGAGATTGGCGTTCCATTGTGATAAAATGAAAGGGATCTGCCCCAGCAATCGACAAGAAAGGAATCTGAAAGAGTAGCATTCGGTTCAATAGTAACAGAAAATTCTACATGGGATGAGGTATCTTTTATATAGAGAAGGGTATCACCAGTCTCATTCACCGAGTCAATAAAAATCTTGTACCCTATGTCATAGACAAAATTGGTGTTTTTACCGGTTAATGGAAAGAGATCCTGGAACGAAAATCCGGTTGAATCCCACCCACTTATTGGATCTATGCCGTTTATAACAATTTTTTTTGGCTCAGCAGTCTGAATCTGGTTGATAAGACTAATGACATCGTTCATGAGAAAATTCATCAAGGTATCGTAACTTGAATTGTTAAAAGCCCAAAGGTTACTTCTGGGATTTGACGAAGAGTATCCGTTGTTTTTGATGTTTTCGGTCATTTGCACCAGATCCTGGGGTGGATTAGGCTCGTTAGTAAAATAGATGGTAAAGGTGGTGGGAACACCCGTTCCCTGAACATAGTCTTTCTTGCTGGCATCCTGGGGATAGGTTGCTACACCATCAGAAAGAAAAATGATAAAATGATTTGATTTCGGATGTTTTGAAGCAAGCATTGCATGTTTTGCCGCGTCGAATCCGGCGTTAATATGAGTCAATGGATTAGCGTCGTCTTGCCAGGAGGTTTTATAATTAAGGTCAACGTACTCGTATGGCTCCGGCGGGTCACCAATATTTTCAATAACCGTATCAGCTTCAAGCCATTTTTTCAATATTTGATACCCATCTTTATTATCAGGCGGATATTTTTCACTTAGTTTAAGAAGCGGGATATAAGCACCGGAATCCTGAGCCGGGCATTGCACGAAAAGATCGTCATCTTCCGGTCGATAATAGAGAAAAGTTCTGAAAACTGCCACACCAACCTCTGCTTGTGGAAGTTTTCTCGATAATGAGTCCATCAGATCATGGGTAACTCTGAATCGATTACCCCATTTATCTCGCGGAGTGGTCAAATCGGCATTTTCATATATCATGCTTCCCGAATGGTCAATGATAAAAAATATGGTCGGTTTTTTTATTACTGCTTCGGTAACGTGAACAGGAGTGCCAACAGGGACATATTCTGAAAGGGCAACAATGTTCTCCGGTACAGCAATCGTCTTACCGTTAAGATCTTCGGGATAACCGGTATACGATAGTTTACAGACTTCATCCGCATTGATTATGGTAGCCCCGAATAGAATACTAATTACAATCCAGATACAAAGAGTAGTAATTCGAGTTGCTTTGTATTCAACTGAAATCGCCATTTTGGTCTCCTTTTTTTACCTGTATATAGTTTTAATTCTCAATTATTCCCGTTTAAAAATAGGTGTCTCTTTACAAACTCCGTCCGTCTCCTTTACTCACCTGTTACCCTATTTCACTAATAAAACCCTTTCAGTTCTTTTGTATGACTTTGATACTTCAGATGCGTTAAGGGCTTTAGCTTCGAACGTTAAAAGGTAAAGCCCTGAAGCTGCCCGCGCTCTGCTCTCCTTTTTGTTCCACAATATCGAATGTCTTCCCTGTTCAGCGTTTTTATTAATAATGGCGGCGACTTCCTGTCCTAAAAGATTGTATATCGACATTTTTACTTTCATCCGGGTAGGGAGGTTAAATCGTATATTCAGCATACCATTATTCTGAAAATGACCAATACTCAAAGTGACGATTTTCAGGATGTTTGAAATTCCCGTAATCCCGTATTTAAAAGAGTAAAAACCACTGTCCTGGCAGGCTCCGACCGGATCAGTACCGGTATTGGCAGCGCCGAGAAACCAGGTGTCTGTTGCTTCAAGGTAGTAATCAATTATGCCCGTGTTGTTTGTCGGTTTAAGGATTGTTGCTTTGTAAAGGTTTGCACTCTGAATATTCATCGTAAGGGTTTTCCATGAACCTGGTCTTCGTCGAAAGTGGAGAGATGCCTTCTTTACCCCGCTGGAATCGGTGATAACAGACTCCACTGGAAACGAGCGGGATTGAGCCACATCCTTCCATACCGTGGTATTGGTGAAGTAGGGTGGAGTGTTGTCATAAGGAACGGTTATTTTTAAATCATCGATAAACCAATCCGCGTAGTCCATGAACATTGATGATGCATCCACATGGTAGCGAAAGAGCATCTTTCTACTCAGCGAAGTTACTAAAAGCTCATTTTCATTCCACGGTAACGAATCACTGCTTGCCGACCAAAGGTTAGTCCAGTTGTACCCACTATCTGATGACATCTGAACCGTCGCATTACCCCAAAAGCCATCAATAGCAAGGGTATGCCAGAAGCAAAGGGTGGCCTCAGAAAAGATGCTCATGTCAAGTGTGTTTTTCAAAGTCAGATAGCTGCTACCGTCGAATGTATCGCCGCTGTAAGCTGCATGAGGCTTGGAATGAGCATCCTTGGTTGAATGATCCCAGTTACCGGAGGTATTCCAAATAATAGAAAAACTGTCAGAACTCGAATACTCAAAATCATCCTCAAACAAGACAATTGGTTGGAGTGGTGTGCCCACCTGTAGTACAAAAGCAAAGGTATCACTGACAAAATCCATATGTGGTCGCTTATTTATGATAACCATCCTGAATTGCGCCCGGTGTCCCTCCGGGGTTAACTGGTGGGCGGTAACCTTGAATGGATTGTTTCTGTTTGAAGCCTGCTTATTCACTTTAATATTTCCAAAAAATGAAGAGTCCCTGTTCAGGGTGATGAAATTGTCAGCTTGCAACAACCTGGCATAAATACTGTTACCGTCATCTTCACCTTTATTGATTACACTGATTACCAATTCTACCGTCTCTCCCGGCTCTATACCACCGCCCTCAACAATTATATCCTCAACCATCATGGTATGCATGCTGAAGACAACTTCTAAACCATGCCGCGTTTCTGATGTTACACTGAATAAAGGATTTTTTGACCAGTTTTTTTCAAAGATAACCGTTTCGGTAGCTCTGCCGAGACAGACAAATGAAATTAATGTGATGGCGAACTTACTCATTATTGTAATTCCTGCAGTTCCATCTCGACTTTACGTGCCATATAACGAAAGGAAAGCCAGGCATTATTGCCTTTCATTGAAGTGTAATACCATGTTAAATAGTCACGATAGTCGAGAGATTTAAGTAGTATATTTATATTCTTAAGGTACAATAAAAAGGAAAAAACTGAGGGGAAATTTTTGGTAAAACAATAAAAACCGTGGGCAAAAATGCCCACAAGTATTATTGTAACTTATTGATAATAAAGATAGTTAACTTATTATAGATAGTATTAATATAAGGCTTAATGCCCACAAGATTGAGCAGGTAACAATTTACAAAGAATAAAATGAAAATTTTAATATGCAACCAAAGGTAAGGTTACTCTTTTACCATCCTTCATGCAGGTTATAATGTATAATCCTTTTGTTGTTACAGTACTTAACTTTGACAAAGAAAAGGTCTTAAAACTTCCAATCTTTCTCCCACTACATGAATAATCTGTTACATTTTCTGACAACTCCTTATTTAAAGTGATTTTATTCTTCAAGAGTAAATGCTTAAAACCAGTAGGATACATGGTTGTGTAAATAGCCGAAAGAAGAGATGTTGCATCATTTGTGGCACGGTCATGTCCCAGTACCCAAATCATTATTCCTCCATAATGATTATCCTTTGTCCATGCTGTTTTTTTAGCAATTAAATCCTGATTATTAAAAAAGATTGTACTCCAGCCGTCGACACCAACTTTTCTTGGATAGAGTATTGTTTCAGCATCAGTTGTTTGAGTAGCACCTGCCAAGTCGAATGTGTCAATAGCTGCAGGGATGGAAAACTTATTCATGAT
>CBDVBE010000006.1:0-36280 GCA_965372145.1 uncultured bacterium
CAAAAGCATGCCGGAATGACATTCAAAACAAGCTATCTTTAACAGATACTAATTACATAAAAATATTAATCCCAGCACAGTCTTGAAAACTTCCATTTATAATTGATCTTTGATTTAATAATTCCAGACAACCGCAGAAAATAAGCAGCTTGTCGATTTTGTGAGAGCAATATGAGTTTGGCTACGCCTCACGAAATCGACAATATCTCGTGCTATGGGGAAATATCTTATTACTCCTTTTCTACTAATTCATATAACAGCCGCAGCAACTCATTTTTTTTCGTGAGATATACATCCTTATATTGGCCGGCTCGTGCAAAACCATTTGCTATGCGGGCTTCTTTAAAAAGTTCGTAGGAGCTTTCTTTAAATGTATACAGTACCGGTGCGGACAATCGTTCCGTCCCTCTTTTCACCTCATATTCTGGGTTAAGTGTGCGCAATTTCTCGTCAATTGCTTTTTCAAAATTCTCTTTACGGATTGAATCAACGTCCCCAAGGAACTCAACGAAAAATTTGTAATTGAGATCTTTCTCATCACAGAACATCACATAGAAAGCGAGACCACAGGACAATTCCTCTGAAACCTCCTTTACAGCTTGAACCACCTGCTCTTCGGAAAGTTTTTCTCCTGTCAGGCTGGTGACACCCTCTCCCTTTTGAATAAACTTGAATAACGGCAGTTGATTATAGTGTCCGGCTATTTCAACAATATCATTAATATCATACCGATACAGACCGCTCCCATTGCTGAACAGTATATAGTAGCGCTTCCCGACTTCTACCTCATGGGCCTGGAGTACTGTCGGATTTGCATCTTCTTTCTGTCCCTCTTCGATAAATTCAAAATGATAGATATGAGCGGCGAGTACTGAATAATCCCAGTCATTACCAAGAACCAAACCAGCCCGTCCTTCACTTGCCTGGTACCCAAATGCGCGAATTACTGTTTTTTCAGGAAAATAGTCATCAAGCTTGGGTATTATCTGAGCAAAATTTCCCTGTTTCCAGGTATTAACCAGTGCAAGGTCCGGCCAGAAATGTTTCAGACGTAATCCCTCTCTATACGTATTTAAAAGGTGTTCAAGTTCTTTCGCCCGTTTGGGGTCCGGTTTAAAGGATGCGAGAACAGCAGCACGCTCCTCGGAAGCGATTTCATCAGCCACATCCTTCCGCAAAGTACCGTCATGAATATCTTTTACAAGATCAGAATATTCATCCATAATTGTCTGATAGAATCTGATAACACTTGACGGACTTGCTGCAATAAGTATTGTAATATTATGGGCTAAGCCGCAGCGCACAATAGAATAATATTTCTTTGCATAGTCTTTAATACATATCAGGGGATATGGTGTAGCATGGGTGCTCTTCAGTACTTTCGGGATATTCCGATACAACATTCCTGATATGGCACCATAGGGTGTGCCATCTTCCACATGTCCCTCAACAGCCGGTGACACTACAGACAGGCTTCTGCCATCGTAAATATGTGGATTATCTTTTAGGCAGGTATACAACCACAATCTGCTCATACCTGAGTAGGCGTTCTCAAAATATTCCTTTGAAACAGGGATCATCTTCGGTTTTGCAGTAGTACCGCTCGTGGTGTTGTAAAAAAGAGGCCGGCCGGGAAAGAGTATATCCGCCTCCCCTTTACACATTCTTTCAACGTATGGTCTGTGTCTACCGAAGCCGCTTACAGGAACTGCTTTCTGATAATCCTCAATAGTTTTTATCGATGCAAATCCGTGATCTTTGCCGAAGGCAGTATCTTTATTTGCGGTAATAATGTCATTAAGCACTGCATCCTGTGTCGCCCGGCACTGCTTGCTGGCTTTTTCGAATCTTCGCAGACGGGGTTTGCCAACCAGGGAAACAAGGAATTTTCTAAACCAGGGTTTTTCGGTAATATCTCCCATATTATCCTCCTTGTAACAAAATTTACTTAGGCGGAATGAGGTGTTGTCGATAAAATAGTATTAGAACTAAAACAACACACAACAATTTTACTCAGTATACCCTATGGGCTAGCGGGTGTGGGAGACGTTACATTTGGTGATCAGAATTTTTTATCCTTTGCAAACATTTTTTTAAAAAATGAAAATGAAGATTTTTTCTCAGCAGAAGTCTGTTTTACACTCTTCTCCGCAATACTCCGCTGTTTCTGATAACCGAACCGTTCCTCCCGTGTCATACTGCCCTCCTGCAATGTTACCCCAAACTCATTTTCAAGACTTGCAATTATCTCTTTTCTGATCTCATCATCAGCCGGTTCTTTTCCCAGCTCTTCAGCAAGTGAGGTTAACGGCTCCAGTATCTTATCTTTAACTTCAGGAGGTATCCAGATGGCCGCAAAAAAATCCGACGGCTGAAATGCCCGGATAAAACAGATTATATTTATAACATAGATATCCTCGACCTCGGAAATAAGAAACCCCGCCAGCTTCTTTCCGCTTATCCGAAGGCTGCCTCTATGGCTGTACCAGACCTCCTGCAGACCCAGTTTCCTGAAAGCCTCTTCCACGGCATTCCCAATCCGCCGGTAGGCATTATCCAGATCAGAAAAAATCTTTTTTGAAAGAACTGCCTGTACAAACAGGGTACTGTCCGGGTCGGCAAAGGTAAGTGTGCGTTCTCCAGTAGTTATTATGTGCTCCAACGCAGGAAGATCCGAGCGGATTTCATTTATAAGGGTGACAAAGTTCGTCAGGCAGACAATAGCCTTTGCACCGGAGTCCCGTAAAATATGGATAATTTCTTTTCCCTTATACATGGTATTGAACGGGACAGCAACAGCACCGAGTTTCTGGCATGCATAAAAGGTAAATATGAATTCCGGTATATTGGGAAGCATTATCGCGACACGGTCACCCTCCTGAATGCCCAGCTTGCGCAACCCGTTGGCAGCACGGTTCACCGACTTATCCAACTCAGCAAAACTGATCTCCTTATCATCGGAAATCAGTGCCGGTTGATTCGGCCGCTCCTTAGCCCATTGTTCGACTAAATTTCCTAACTGCATTACTACTCCCGTTCGATCAGCCGTAAATCCTTGTAATCACCTCTCAGCTCCTTTCGCAGGAGCTTTCCCGTAGCACTCTTAGGCAGCACATCAAGGAATGCTATTTCATCCGGTGTTTTATATGCAGCAAGTGTTTTCCTGCAGTGTTCAAGAATTTCCTCAACTTCCACTGATTCACCCTTTTCCAGAACTACAAATGCTTTAATATCCTCTCTCTCATCTTCCTTTTTAATGCCAACCACCGCAGCTTCCTGTATTTTCGGATGCTGCGCCAGATGATCCTCAATCTCCTTCGGTGAGATATTATAACCGCCCTTAATGATAATATCTTTTTTACGATCCGTTATGAAGAAATACCCGTCTGTATCGATATATCCGATATCACCGGTATGGAGCCATCCGTTCTCAAAGGTCTCTGAAGTATCTTCAGGTCGATTGAAATATCCTTTACTGACAACTGCACCGCTCATCACAATCTCACCGGTGGTATCCTGCGGCAGGTCATTCCCCTCTTCATCAACAACCTTCATTTCGACGCCGGGCAGCGGTTGTCCGATAGAGCCGGGTTTGATACGCTCCGGCGGATTAACCGCCACCGCTGAAGTTGATTCCGTCATACCATACCCCTCTATAATCGTTGCACCAAAGATCTCCTTGAAACTGTCAATCACATCGATAGACAGTGGAGCCGCACCTGAGATACAGTATTTCAATTGCGGTTTCTTTTCCATGGAAGCCATCCTCCGTTTTGCAGCAAGCATAAGGTGCTGGTACTGGGTCGGGATAGCAAGGACCACACTTATCTTTTCATCAACCATCAATTTTAGGAATTTTCGGGGGTGGTACTGCGGGACTAATACCGACGTCAATCCCCGGTACATTGACAGTACACACACATCTGCCAAACCGAATACGTGGAAAAAGGGCACCAGGCTGGCAAAACGATCATGTGGTTCTGTTTTTATTACTGTCCCGGTAATCTCACACTCTGCCCTGAAATTGCCGTGTGTGAGCATAACCCCCTTGGGCATACCGGTGGTGCCCGAGGTATAGATTAATGCGGCAAGATCATCATCTTTCCGCTCAACAGCCTGAAATTCATCACTGGACTTGAGCATCATTTCCTGGAGCGAGATAGTTTCTGCGGGCCGTGAAGAGGCCCGCCCGGCCCGGGGCTGCATAACCACGTCAATCCCCTGCTTTTCAGCTTCCTCCCGATCAATGGAGACCTCCGCGCCGGCCAATATTCCCTTCTTCACAATCTTCTGGATAATAATTGTTTCGGGAGTAGCTTTTGCCGCCATGATATAGCGACCGGCAAGTTTACCTTCAGCAACCGCCGAAGGCATTGCCAGGACATCCGCCACATCGGCTGCGTTATTATAGAGTAGTCGCCATGAATATGCCATAGAATCTAAGCTTTCGTGGATAAGAAATCATCTACCTCATCAAAAAATTTACTCTGTATCTCAATTGAAGGTTTCGGGGTTACCAGGCTGACTATATAAAATACCAGGGAATTTACAATGATCGATACCAGAATTATCTTTGTTCCGACGCCCAGTATGAAACCGACAATCAGTAAAGCAGTACCGGTTAATATCCCCGAAATTGCCCCCTGCTTTGTCCCGCGTTTCCATAATACAGAACCTACCAGGCATGGCGACCATTGGGCAAAACCGGGTACTGCGATAAGTACCAGATATTCAGCAAGGGCAATAGGATTCCACAACGCAATAACCAGGCTTAAAATAATAAGTATAACAACGGCACACTTAGTCCAGTTAATGAGCTGCTGATCATCCGCGTCAGGTTTGATGAAACCGTGTATCAGGTCACGGGAAACAATAATCGCAGAAGTCATCAGTTGAACCGCCGCAGTGGAAATAGCCGCGGCAATAACGCCCATAAGAACAAACGCTGCAAACCATCCGGGTAAATATTTTGTCACAATAACCTGGAGGATATTATCCGCCTCTTTACCGCTCATCGGCGGTACTAAGGTATCGGGCATGTGGCTGATAGCGGGTGCAACCAGTGAGCCCCACAGAAATGGAACCGTATAAAAACAGAGACCTCCGGCAACAATGGCGAGCAGCGGCAGCCATTTGAAGATATACTTCTCACGGGCAGTCATAACGCCGATTACAACATGGGGCCAGCTAAACACGAACATACCCACGATAAGAAGCCCGCCAATAGTTACATGATCGAAATAATTTTCAGGCCCCGGTGCAGTCAGCAGAGCAGGACACTTCTCTGAAATAATCTGAGCCGCCTGTGATAATCCGCCGGGGAACACTTTCTTTACCACCCATATAAGAGAGCCCAGGAAGGTAACTGCATAGACACTGCCGAGAAATACATTTACCCAGGCAGTAATACGCATGCCGCCTAAAAGTACTATAATGACCAGTAATACCACCGTATACACTATTCCTATCACGGGTGAAACACCGGTCAATGCTTTGAAACCAAGGCCGACTCCTAAAGGTTGTATACCGATATAGGGAACAATAAAGGAGAGCAGCAGAATTATCAGGATCAGCCGCAATGCTTTTGACTGGTACCGTGCAGCTATCATTTCGACCGGTGACAGGAATCGATTCAGACGGGTGACTGCCCATAGACGAGGGCCGAGGAACATATACAGTGCTGCAAAACCAACCACACATCCCCAGACGAAATAGACGTATGACGGGCCGTGACGATACAGATACCCGGAGTACCCATAAAATGTCCAGGCACTGGAGATAGCAAACAGCATGAAGAAAAACATAACGACGATGCCAATTCCCCGTCCCGCCAGCATGTAATCTTCAGATGTTTTGGCGGAAATCATATACCCGTACACTGCCATCCATAATACAATGAGTCCGAAAAGAATAAGTATTGTAATAGTTAATATACTTGTCATGAGTATTCTCCCCCCTTAGTCCCTGTAGGGCCAGTAGAAAAAGAAATAAATCAGGTATGCTATCAGCCAGACAAGGAGAAAAAGCAACCCGGAAAGAAACGGCAAGGTCATAAATCCAAAATAGAGACGTTCCTGAAAGAAATATTTTGGTATGTAGAGCATGACAATAACTGAAAGCAGCAATACAGAAAGAAAGATTTTACCTGGGGTGTGTCGAAAAATCTCACGCATGGTGCCTCCTTATAATAAGATTGTCTATTTATCAACCAGCATAACGATGTATACTCCTGTCCTTAAGCAAAATACTCAACACAAAAAAAGGAGTCAAGGAAAATGCATGAGGTTATAAATAAGTGAGTTTGTCAAATCTAATCAAAAAAATCAAAGATTGCCAATCATTAATCAAAAACAAGCTGTTTCTTTCAAATAAGCATTGACTTCCCACTGTTCGTATTGTACATTTTATTTGTACAAACAGAGGAGGCTTCGATGATTGCAGCGGCCATAAGTGATTTCCGGGCACACATCACTAAGTATCTTAAGCTTATCTCAAAAGGTAAAGAAATTGTAATTACCTTACGTGGCAAAGAGGTTGCACGAGTAATCCCTCCCGAGAATAAAAAGACTACCGCTCGAAAAAAACTTAAGCAACTTTCAGAAACTGCAGTTATTAAAAACATTATCGATCCGGTTTCTGCAGAGTGGAAGATGAAATAATGGTCACACTCGATACATGCTCCATTATCTGGCTTTCTCTTAAAACGAGTGAGCTTTCCAAGCGGGCAAAAATAGCAATTGAGAGCAATACGCTAATTATATCTGACATAAGCCTCTGGGAAATTGCAATGCTTATTAAATTCGGCCGTGTTCAGATCGATTCTCGTTACGAAGAATATATTACCCTGGTTTTAAACTCTTTCAATCTTGTTATTAAACCTATTACCCCGGAGATTGCCAACCTGGCTGTCAATTTTGACGGCTCGGTAAATAAAGACCCGGCAGACAGAATTATAGCTGCCACATCGGTACTTGAAAAAGCCCCTCTTATTACCGGCGATAAAAATCTTCGAAAATCAAAAGCTGTTTCTACTATCTGGTAGATAAAAATCACATTGTAAGTGTTATTTGGGATATGAAGAACAGGCAGGTATCGTTAATCATATATCATCTACCAGTGCAAATATTGAATGCGATCGGGATTCTCATGTTAGAAGTTCGAACAAATTAAATATACCCTCCAACCTATCTGTTCAATTGATTATCGTTAAACTTTATATTTTTGGCAAGGTAAAATAAAATATCGTACCTTCTCCCTCTTCACTCTCAAGCCAGATTTCTCCCTGGTGTGCTTCGATTACTCCTTTTACAATTGACAATCCAAGTCCGGTGCCGCTTATTCCTGAAACATTTGCTCCCCTTTTAAATTTTTGAAATATGCTGGTTTGCATTTCTTCAGGAATGCCTAATCCGTTATCTTTCACTGAGAATTGGTATTCACTGCCTCGCCGGGACTCTGATACGCTGATTACAATTTCAGGTTCCGGCTTTTCCCCGATATAGCTAATAGCATTACCGATAAGATTCATGAATACTTTGGTTATCCCCTTTTTATCGACATGCAGGTGCTCGTTGACATTGTTGATATTATGGGTAATAGTTATATTCTTTTCCTGTACCTGAAATTTCAACCTTTGCAGCACTGTTTCCACAACCTCCTCAACGTCAATCTCCTCCATTTCCAGGCTATGAGCACCGGCCTCCAGTTTTGCACAGGCAAGAAGATCCTCCAGCAGTTCCTGCATGTACTGTATCGCATCCATTCCCATTGCAATTGCTTCTATCCCATCCTCATTTAACGTGCAGACATTCTCGCTTGCGACAAGAGAGCATATTGTCTTAATTGTTGCAAGAGGTTTTTTCAGATCATGGGTTACGGCACCAGTTAAATCAAGTATCTCCTTGTTCTTTTGTTTTACTGCTTCAACAGCCTGATTTCGTTCAATAATGATACTCAATTTCCTTGCCAGGGCATCGATTAATGCACGCTCCTCTTTCGAAAAAGGCCCTTCATCTATCTCTGGCTTTTGTTCCAGGCAGGCTATTTCAATGACCCCTGCAATTTTCCCGGAAACAATAATGTCAGCAGTCTGTTTCCATTTTGCCTCTGTGTAATTTTGACTACTGTATTTCTTTCCATTACACACAATTTTTGCGCAGGTAGTCTCAGGATACCGCCAGGCTGGAGGCAACAATTCAACAGCGATCTGCAAAATTTCATCCAGGGATTTTCCCTCCTCAACCAGTCTGGAAACTCCATAAAGACAATTCAGTTCTTTCATTCTTTCGTGCAAATTCCGGTTTATGCTTTTCTGCTGCTGCTCACTTGCTGCAAGCTGTTGGTTTACTGCTTTCAAATTGTCTTCAGCCATTTTACGTTCGGTGATATCTTGCGCCATGCACACAATCCCTTGAATGTTCCCGTGTTCGCGGCTCATGATGGAGCTTGAAAAGGAGACGGGCATTCTTCCGCCGTCTTTTGTCCGATACGTTTTTTCTACATTGTCGATAGAGCCCATTTCCATCAATTTTTGTAATCCTGATTCCTTAAACAGTAACTCCTCTTCAACAAAAACCATTTCAATGGGTTTCCCGATGAGTTCGTCTTCTTGATATTTCAATAGTCTTAGAGTTGCCGGATTAACGGTCTTAATCCTTCCGCTCGTGTCTATGACAATCAACATGTCGGGCATATTACCGATGATGTTATCCATATAGTCCTTTGACACTGTTGTCTTTTGTAAATCTTCGACCATTCTTGTAAAAGAAGCAGCCAGCTTCCCGATTTCATCATTTGAGGCCACATCAATACGCGAATCCAGATTGCCCTTACTGACGTCAACCATTGCATTCTGGAGCTTTCCAAGAGGCCTGGAGACGGTGCGCGAGACAAGCAAACCTATTAGAAGGGCCAAACCTGTCAAAGCCAGGGAGACCGCAACTATGAATTTTTTTAATCCGGCAACAGGGGCAAATATCTCCCTTGTTTCATACTCTCCTACTAAAATCCAACCCAAACCTTTAAAGTCGTTATAACCCCTTGAATGAGCATGGGCAAACAGCTCTTCTGATTCGCCGGGATTATCCCCTTCTGCTATAAAACTTTTTATATGTTTTCCCCCTTCTCTGAATCGTGAAAATATCCCCTCGGATAAATCTTCTAAAAATTCAAATTCCTCCGTGGAGTAAATTAGCTTTATATCTTTAGTAAATAACTTAAATTCCACAGTCTTATATTTTGAAAGTGCCTCTGCTTCTTCCACAACACTGACTATCTCGGTAATATTCATTACGGCTTTTAAAACACCTGCAAAATCCCCATTTTCATCATTAATTCTTACTGAAATATCAAGGGAATATACATCTGCACTTTCGTCATAATTCACATCGGCCACAAACAGGGTATCTCTCTTCCCGTTTTTCCACCACAGTTCATCATCCTGCCTGTAGTCACTGGTTCTTCCTGTTTGAGCTACATTAGCTCCGTATTTATTCGTTGCAAATATTTCAGCAAAAACACTATATCCATACTTGTCTTTGTAGAATTCTATTTTTTCTATCAATTCATTTGCCAGCCTGTTGTTCATTAATTCCTGCATAAAAGGAGTGATTTCTTTCTTTGGAGTGGAGACCCATTCTTGATCTCGATTGTCAATATATGCCTGTGCGTTCTGCAGGTTGTCGAATTCCCGGTTCGATTTCAGAAGAGCCCTCTGCAGAATCAAATCCTGGGTGCAAACCTGAATCGTTTCTATCTTGCCGTAAATATGCCTGTCTATCTTATCCAAAATATTTGCCACCAAATATACGGAGTTTTCTCCGATTGTCTGTTGCAATACATTTTTACTTGTAACAACAACAATATATCCAAGGAAACCAATTATTAAAGCAATTACCAGAAAGGTCAGAGTTAGTTTGTGAGCTATTTTCATGTGTCAGTTTCTCCTCTTGTTCCCGCGACTGTTCATAGCAAACGCTCCTCATTATTAAGATTTCCCGATAGGATTGTCCGGCATTGGGTCTGTAGTACTTAGCACTTCCCGGTGCTATAACTCATCTGTTCGCTCGCGTCTATTTCCAGGGAAATGAGAAGTAGAACGAGCTCCCCGCGTTCGCCTTGCTTTCCAGACAAATTTCTCCATACCATGCTTCAACTGATGCCGTTACAATTTCCAAATTCATGTTTCAAATTACCCATATGTCAACTGTTCTATCTTTCCAAAATCGACAATCCAAAATCGCAAATCTAAAATCTAAATTCCTAATACGCCCCAACCTTAATCTTACCCTCCTTCTGATCTTCATAAAACAGAATATTCTCTCGCTTTTGCGTGGTTGCATATTTCAATTTTTTAATGGTTATAAATACGTCACCATGGCACGTTTGTTTTACTTTAATAAAACAGACCCCTTCAATTTCAAGTTTATCATAAAGGTGTTTACGTTTAGCTTCCATAATCCTCTGCTGGATTTGCAGCTCTTTTCTCTTTTTAATGGTTTTTTGAATTATGGGTGTTTTGTATTTTGGATTTTTAGGATCATCCTGTAATAATTTTATAATCGGCTTTAACGAAACATCGATCTTTTTAACATTACCGTCACAGAATTCAAGTGCCTGATCAAGCTCTTTAATCTTTCTTCTTACCAGAAAATCGGTACCTGCGGTTACATAGGTTTTAGTGCCGCTCGGTGATCCCAGGTTTAAAATATCAATACCCCGCTGAGCATAGACTTCACCGCCAACCACAGACCCGTGTTTTTTCAACATATCAAGGAAATTGCAGAAAATGTAGCTGTTCACTGAAAAATCATTTATATACACGGTTCCCTGCGCCTCAATTCTGCCATTCTGAACATATTCGACATACACATCCCGACCGGCCGATACCAGTCCTTTACCCTGTCCGAGTATACCTCCCGATATTCTGACATCACGGCCTGCAATCAGCCGGGCGGATTCTACACAATTCTGGATAACGATATCCCCATCCGCCTTAACTTCAAATCCTTCACGCACGGTGCCGTTTATAATGACATTCCCGGTAAAATTGATACTCCCGGTGGAATAATCAACATCCCCTTTAACCTGATATAAATCCAGGATTTCAATGACCGGGGGATTAAGCATGATGCATCCTTTGTTTTCAGCAGAGAATGATTTACCGTCCTCGGCCCCCCGGACTCCCAGTCCTGCTGTAAGGTGGGCTTCTTTTCCTTTTTCCGCTGCAATGACATCCCCTACTACATTAATCCCATTTACTCCGTAGCCGGCATCTTTGATGGTCGCGAGAAGTTGATCCTTTTTTGCCGTGGCAATGTTGGCAGCGCCTTTATAATCGATTCTCCCGTCATCCAATATTTTAAAGGTTTGTTTCTCAGGATCAATCTCAAATTCATATGCAACGGTACCGTCTGCACCCTGAATCGGCAGTGTTCCTTCAGCGACAAGAACATCATGCTGTGGTATCATTAACTCTTCAGCTTCAATAATTGCTTTTTCAATATTGTCCTTTAAGAAACCGTGCAGAATACCCATTTGATTCATTTCATAAACGACTAGATCCAGGGAGAGTAGTCTCCCATCATTGTAACCTGCCTCACAATCCATATATGCATGCATCTTTTCCTCATTGATTTTTATTGCTATTTTACAATCGATATCAGAGGGAAACACAAACATGGTATCTTTGATGATTATCACTTTCCCCTTTACCTCTGCGATATATTTTTCCCCTTCATCATCCGTAACTTTTTCAACATTTTCTCCTGCGTGAAAAGGTATCGTCTCATCTGCCTCCCGCGTTGCTATAAGAGTGCCCTGCTCGACATCACGGACAAGTAGCAGGGAATCGATGGTAAGGGATGAAAATTCTTCGGAGTCATGGAGCCGTTCATGTTCAATCCCTTCTTTGAAGGACAATTTTTCACGCTCGGTTGTTTCTGTAAATACTTTACGGTTTATATCAATATCCTTATTGCCGATAAAACCGCGCTCTTCAAGCTCCTCCGTAGAGAGTCCCTTCATAATCTCATCAAGTTCAATCTGATTGAGACTCTCCTCAAGACGATTAATGAGTTTATCACCGTCATCACTATTTTGATGTTTTCTATTATTTTCAGCCATTCCGGTCTAGAACCCCCACTCTTTTATCAGGATGTTCGTTTCCTGTTGAACCTGCCGGCCTATCTCGGTAAGTTTCGATTCAGGAGGAGAGATTCTTTTATAAATTGTCGGGTCATAAGTAGGATGAAAATTATAAATAAACTTACACAGTCCTATCTCCCGGGATTTTACATCTGCAATATGGACAATTGCAATTTTCCCTTTTTCTTCCCCAACCTCGGAAGGTACCATTGACGGCGAATGGTGATACTGCATAGTGCTGATGAGAAATGCAGGAAGTTTCCATTTCTCGCCGAGAAATGCTCCGACATCACCATGATGCATTCCTAAAACATCCTGTTCTAATTTAATAAAATCGGGTTCCTCCAGTGAACGATTGAGAATTTCTATAAATGCATCATGTAGAAATTGGTCAATGGCCAGAATACCAATATCATGCAGTAATCCGGCAAGAAAATAATCCTCAATATTTTCCTTCCCAAGATATCCGGCAATCAACCGTGCTCCCAAAGCGGTACTGAATGCATGCAGCCAGAATTGTTCCCTGTCAAATATTGATGTGCGTGCGTTATCTTCGAACGTTTTTACTACCGATACCCCCAGAACCAGGTTTTTAATGGTATTTAATCCAAGAATGACGATGGCATGTTTAATGGAACTGATCCTATTTCGTAAACCATAAAAAGCAGAATTGGTAAGTTTGATAACTTTAGCCGTAATAGCCTGATCTTTTGTTATAACATTGGCAATCTGTTCCATGTTGGAATTTGGTGATGCAATAAGCTTTAGTATCTGTTGTGCAACAATAGGAAGTGTCGGAAGGTTATCAATATTGTTTAATGTATCAAGTACGTTTGCCTTTACCATACTTTCACCTATTCCCCCGGTAGTGTGATAAAAAAAGAACTTCCTGAATTTTTCTTGCTTTCGAAATACAAGCTTCCCTTCATATACTCAACAAATGACCTGGCAATGAATAAACCAAGCCCGTTACCTTCTGTACCTCTCGTAATATCATTATCTTCCCGAAAAAATTTCGTAAAGAGATAGGATTTCGCTTCCTCTGAGATCCCAATTCCATAGTCCTTTATTTCTATGGTTATGCGGTTATTGTTCTGTGACAGGTTTATTTCAACGGGAGTTTTTTCCGGAGAGAAATCACAGGCATTTTTCAGAAGAATAAAAAGGACCTGTTTCACTTTTTCAAAATCAGCTTTGATAGTAAGATCCAGGTCGCCGTTGCACGAAATGCGTTTCTGTATATCATCATTTACAGAGGGTAATTTTTTAAGTTCACCCAGTGCTCGATCCAATACATCAGCGACAGGAAACGCTTCAATTTCCATATCAAGGCCCGCCAGCTTTGTTTCGATAAGAAAAAGATTCCGCAGGTCATTCATGAGTACATGCAATCTATTTACTTCATGGTAACTCATATCAACAATTTCCCGAACATCTTCCGGAATGGATTCACGATGCAGGGAATTAACCATTGAAAGGGATGTTTTCAATGTGGTAAGGGGACTTCTGATCCGATGGAGTATTGTTTGAATAAAATCCTGTTTTAACAGCTCTAATTGTTTGAAACCGGTTGCATCTTCAACAATCATAATAATTGAACCATCCTCACCTGAATCATCAATCTGCCTGTCGATAGTACACTTGATATATATACCGTTCCTCTCGACAATCATATATTGCTTTGCTGTTTCGCCGGCTGCAATCTGGTGCAATGCATGGCATACCTGTTCATCAGTAACAACAGAATCAAAGGATGCCGTCACCAAATCTTCTACCGCAACATCCAACAATTGAAAAGCGAGAGTATTACCGGTTTTTACATGGAGTGACGGGTCCAGAATGAGAATGCCGATTGGTAATCCTTCAATAAACTTGTCAAGCGATAATTGATTATTGTCCATAGAATATATACCCTTTCTTTATCCGATATATTTACCCAGAATGGCGACTAAATCTTCAAGTTCAAATGGCTTTGCGATAAAATCAACAGCACCATGTTTTTCAGCAAGAGACTTACCGTCAGAATATTCTTTTGCCGTAAAAATTATGACCGGGATATTTTTTGTTGCCTCGTTTTCTTTGAGCAGTGCCAATACCTGCCAGCCGTCCATTTCCGGCATCATGATATCCAGAAGAACAAGATCAGGATGACATTCCGCAGCTATAGACAATCCCTCCTTGCCGCTCAGAGCGCTTTCCGTGGAAAAGTCATAGTAGGTAAGCGCCATACAGGTTGACTTGACCAGAAGCTTTTCATCGTCAATTACCAGTATTTTCCCTTTTGACATACTTCCTCCTAATCCGGTAAAGCCGGAAGTTTAAAGTTTAAAGTTTAAAGTTAAAGCAAGGAGCTACAATCATCATAAATCCCAATCTTACACTATTTGTATTACAACGTTTTTATTGTGGAATTTCTAAGGTAAAAGCACTTCCCTTTCCTTTTTCAGTATCAACAAGAATATTCCCCTGTAACAGACCCATTGCCCGTTTTGCCAGAAAAAGACCAATACCGATTCCTCCATAATGCCGGGTGAGCGGGTCCTCTGCCTGATAAAAGCTTTCAAAAAGATGCATCCGTTCGTCTTCGGACATACCGATACCCTCATCGGTGATACGAATCGCTATCCTGTTTTTATTTTTATCCTTTTTAGTATCCAAATTGACGGTAATCGTTCCATTATCCTTGTTAAACTTAATTGCATTATGCAATAAGCAATTGACAGCAATAGAAAGGTATTTGGAGTCGGTATAAAGTAACTGATTTTCTAACTTGCTTTTAATACTGAAAGAGACATTCTTCTCTTTTGCTTCATATCGCAACTTTTCAAATTGACAATAAATCAAGTTATACATATCAATATCTTCACATCGAACGGTAATAACAGGATCGGAAAGCACGGCAATGTTGATGATATTATTAACGAGGTACTTTAACCGATTGCTGGTTGTCTTTATATCAGCAACCGCCTGGTTTCGATTCTCTTCATTTTTATTGTCAAGTTCAAGAACAGTAGAACTGCTCATCAGAATGGTAATGGGCGTCCGTAATTCATGGGCGACAATACTCAGAAATGAATTGCGTAACTCATCAGCCTTTACTTTTTCAGTCTGGTCAATAAAATTTACTATCTTACCGATACTCGCACCGCCATCGCCGAAAACAGGCGATACCGTTACCCAGAAATAACGGATACCTTCGCCGGTGTTGTTAGGCAATTGGAGATACCCTTCCGTTTTTTTCAGGTGCGATTCTGTAATAAGCTGCCTGAGGTGTTCGACAATCTTTTTATTCTCAAGAACCTTCCAGATATTCTGACTGAGGCTTGCTGAAAAGGTAATCCGTAAAATCCTCTGTGCCTCGTCATTAACCAATACAATATTTTCATCATTATCAATCGCCAGTAATCCTTCAGACATGCTGCTGATAATAGCATCGATACGATTCGCCTGGCTCTTCATTATCTGGAGAGATTTCTCAAGCTCTTTTGTCTGACTTTCAACCTCTTTTTGCAGGGAAACGAGGTGGTCAAACCGTGCCTGCTTGAGTTTGACCATGGCAAACGCTTTTCGTATATGCTCCTCCAGGTCATGCCGGTTCAACGGTTTTGTCAAATAACTGAATGCGCCGAGTTCCATTGCCTTTTTAGCATCTTCCAGGCTTTCATGGCCGGTCATCATAATCGCTTCATAGCTGTTATCCTCAACATGGAGTTCATGCAACAGGGCCAGGCCATCCATTTCAGGCATTTTGACATCGAGGAGAAATATATGCGGTTGAAAATTTTTAACTTTCTCGAGCGCCTCCCTGCCGTTGGAAGCATTTTCAACAGCATACCCTAATGCATCTAATAACTCTACAACACCCTCACGATTTTCATCGGAATCATCAACGACCAGTATTTTCTTTTGTTCATGCATAAATAATAAACCTCGTTAAGAATTTCTATTATAACATATAGAGTAACCTCTATTGCACTTCTTTTTTATCATTTATTACTTTATTTATCATTGCAACCAACTCCTCTTTTTGAAATGGTTTTGCAATAACCGCAGAAGCTCCGCTGCTGCGCGCTACCTGAAGAAAAAAATCCTTCTGGCGTATCCATCCGCCGCTCATACCGATAATCCTGGCATCAGGGAATTCTTTCTTGAGCAGCTCTGTAGTCTGGACACCGGTTAACTTTGGCATTAGGACATCCATGATAACCACGTCCGGGAGTTCTCTCCGATACAGTTCAATCGCTTCCCGGCCGTCCTGTGCAAGTATTACGGTGTACCCCATTGCTTCAAACATTTCTTTATATGATTCCCGTATGTCCTCTTCGTCATCAACGAGTAAAATTGTTGTCATACTACCATCCATTTCCTGATGAATTAATCTCTTTTGTTAATAAAGGCAGAAAGATGGTAAAATTGCTGCCTTGATTTTTTTTGGCTTTAACAGTAATGTATCCCTTGTGCTGTTTTATAAAACCATACACACTCGCAAGGCCAAGCCCGGTACCCTTACCAACTTCCTTTGTTGTGAAAAACGGTTCGAACACGCTTTTTTGCGTCTCTTCATCCATACCGATGCCCGTATCGATAATGGAAATCCTGGCATATTCTCCAGGGACTACAACATCATTCTCGTCTGATAAGGAATTTGATTCAAGAGAAACTGCTTCGGTTTCAAATATCAGCTTGCCGCCTTGGGGCATGGCATCTCGTGCATTGATAGCCAGATTATATAATGCCTTTTCAACCTGAAACCTGTCGCCCATAATACGTAAAGAGTCAGGATATAAGTTTTTATGTATCTCAATACTGTTGTTACTACTGTCATTCAATGTTGAAACGGTTTTATTAATACTCTCATGTATATCAACGGGCTCCATCTCAACCCTTGCTTTTCGCGCAAAAGTAAGAAGCTGTTGAATAAGGTTGGCAGCCTTCATGGTTGCATTCTTTATTTTTTTCACATATCCATATTGCTTTAATGAAGGATCCGTTTTCATTTCCAGTAAATCGGCATTGGCAGAAATTCCTCCGAGAAGGTTGTTAAAATCGTGAGCAATCCCACCGGCCAACTGGCCGACGGCTTCCATTTTTTGTGCCTGGTGAAGCTTCCTTTCAAGCTCGTTCCTCTCCTTTTCAGATTCCTTCTGTTTTGTAATGTCTTTTATTACACTTACTACTCCTTTAATATTCCCTTCATCATCCCGCATGACAGCACATGAAACCAGTGCAGGTACTTCTTTACCATCTTTTGTAATAACTGATTTTTCAATGGTATTAACTACCCTGTTTTGATCAGGATTTTGATTTGTCAACATATTAAACAGCTCCTCATAATTCGGACAAACCATTCCAACAGAATGCCCGAGAAGCTCATTTTCAGAATAACCCAATGTTTGCAGGGTTGCCGGATTAATGGTTACGATTTTTGCCTCCGGACTTAATACAATCAGCATATCCACCATGGAATTCAGAATACTGTTCAGGTAGGAGCGTGAGACAGTAGAAGATAACAACTCTTCAGCAAGCATATTTAAACCGGTGGCGGTTGCATCAAAAACATCGTTGTTATCACTGACAGAAATTTTCTTTTCAAAGTTAAGGGAGGCTATTTCCGTAATAACATCGACTATCTCACTTACCCGCTTCTTACCGTACTCATGCTCCTTTACTAACACATCTCTTGAATCGCGCAGGTCGTCGATCATCATATTAATTCCCATGGCCAGTGAGTCGAGATCATCATTTTGACCGGAGAGCTCCACCTGAACAGAGTAATCTCCCCGTGCAACTTGCATAATGACATCAATCATTTCGCTTATGCGATCTTTATGTGTTTGCTCATTCATTTTTTACTTTCTGTAAAGTCTCGTATCTAGTTATGCGTTACTCGGATTTTGGATTTTGGATTTTGGATTTCCTCAATCCCCATTCCGCATTCCACAATCCTCAATCCACATTCCGCATTCCACATTCCACAATCCTCCAATTTTGGATTTTGGATTTTGGATTTCCTCAATCCTCATTCCGCATTCCGCATTCCACAATCCACATTCCGCATTCCACATTCTACTTCACGATTAACAAGTAACGTTTTTATTCTCTAAGCCAATCAAGCGCATCTTCTTTTGTCGTGAAAAAACGCATTTTTTTATTTCTCGACACTCCCATGTAAAAACTTGCAAGCACACGGGCAACAGGATGCAATCCGAAAACAGCCACCTTGCCTGTGGTTTCTCTGTTGTCTAATTCATGAAATATTTTTCTTGCCTTTGATGTTATTTTTCCGGCGTTATTGTTATCAATAAAGAGATTTCTTTTCCTTTTTTCAAATTTTACTTCCAACTCCTCTAATGCTTTAATAAAGTCAACCGCTATTTTATCATCAATTTCACCCACAATAGTTAAGAAGAACATGTCTTCCTCATTCAGATATATTGTGTTTTCACCTACTTGAGCAGTTCTATCAGTATCAACCATTTTTTGAGATTCCATTCGAATAATAAATAGTTAAAAGTGTTAATCTTTTTTTAGCCATGCGACAGCTTTCCCTTCCGAAGTAAAAAGCTTTACCGGGAATGGAGGTTTATTAAGTCCAATAAAGAAATTACCTATAACCTTACTGGCCAGAGAGTCGATTAAGAGAGCAACCGACAGTGTCATTTCTGACACTTTACTACTTGCAGCACACCTCCGCCCATCCGGTGAAGCAGACTTAATGGTTCCGAGGCAAACAAGCATTGCATGTTTTCTATTATCACTTACTTCTGCTCTCGCTTTTGTAATTTCCTGGACATCTTTAAGCGTTATCTCTGCGTGGGGATTTATCACGGCTCTAACAAACCCTTCAGTATCCCACATTACTTTCGCGCATTGTGTTTCTACCATTTTAGTATCCATTTGTATTTTCCTGTATTCTTTAAAAATTCTCTATCTTTTTCAATCTGTAATCTTCCAATTTTGGATTTTTGATTTTTGATTTTTGGTTTTTGATTTTTTCCAATCCACAATCCCCAATCCAAAATCGGCAATTATCCTATTGTCCCCAATCTTTCTTTATAAATATTTTTAACGCTTCGCTGCCTTTAGATGCTTCCTGGACATGAAAGCCGTCATTGCGTAAAATCTCTGCTATCGGTTCACGAAAGATAGGCTCATCGTCAACCAGCAACACGTCTTTTCCCATAAAGAAACTCCTTTTGTAAAGGCATATACTACTCTGTTTTTCAGGCTATTTCGGATTTGCATTTAATTGATTCTTATCCGGCATCACATTAGTATTATGGTTTCCGTATTTCCTGTCCCAAACAAGGACGGCGCCAAGGATCGACTCCTCCAGATCTCTGAAATTATATGGTTTAATCAAATAGTAGAATACGCCGATACCTCTCACCGCGTTTTCTACTTCGAGCGTATTCTCAGAAATTATCGTAATGATCGGTGTTTGCAGCTCATCTTCTTCTTTGAGTTTTTTAAGATTCTGTAACGCCTGTGCGTCTGGACTCTCCATATTATAAAGCATAACCTTTTGAGGTGATTTCTTACTGATCTCGATTGCATCCTCTACGCTTGCGGTAAAAGTCAGTTTATATTTGCTGGAAAAAACCTTATAAAGGATACCACGCTCATAAGGGTCAGACTCGATAACAAGAACTTTTTCTTTCATGGTTTTTCTCTCCTTTGGCTGCGATAAAAAAAGTGCAAATAGCGGGCCAATAGTATAGCTGTCATTCTAACATATTGATTATGTGATGATTATAGAACTTACTCAATTTAAATTAAAAGAGGAAAAAAGTTAATCGTGTGGTACTTTTACCACGCCCAAAACGTCCATTTCCTCTCGTAACTAATTACATTTGAACAGGATATGGGCTATTATGAGCGGGTGTGGTATTTTTGCTACAGTGTGGGAATTTTTGATTGTGGATTGAGGATTGGGGATTGGAAAAGAGAAGAAATTTCCGATTTTGGATCGCGGATTGAGAAATGCGGAATGCGGATTGTGGATTGCGGATTGTGGATTGCGGATTGTGGATTGGGGATTGTGGATTGGGGATTGAGAAAATCTAAAATCTAAAATCTAAAATCCCAAATCCCAAATCTAAAATCAATCACCGTCTTGTGAACATCTTTATAATGATATCTTCCAATTCATTTACGTTTTTCTCCGGTAATTCACCTATATACTTCTTTAACCGTCTCTTATCTACTGTTTTAATCTGGTCTACCATGATTTCGCCCTTAACTCCTTTTATTTTGCTTTCAGGCCTGAAAGGCACACCCCTTATTGTTCTGGTCAATGGAATGATCGTAACAGTGGCCATTGCTTTATTAATAATATCATTGGAAACAACAACACATGGTCGATCTTTCCTTGTTTCATGACCATAGGCAGGTTCCATCCTGACTGTCCATAGGTCAAATTGTTTCGGTGTCCGTCTCAAAACAACCTCTCTTTATTTATAACATCTCACCAGTTCCAGTCAGGATGATCACTATCCATCGTATCCTCATACACCAATCTATCCTCTCCATCGCGGTGCAATCGTTCCGCGGATTCCTCCCACCCTTTCAGCCTCTCTTCCTTTGGCTCAAGCACAATCTTTTTACCTTGCATAGAGAGTTCTACCTTATTGGGATTTCCCAAAAGCCCTAATATCGCCTTGGGCAGACGGATTCCACGCGAACCGCCGATTTGAATAATAGATAGCTCCATGATTTCTCTCCTATCAGTGTGACTCCATTTCCATACCCGCACGCCGCTTTATCTTGTAATACTATTAATAATTATAATATAATTACTTAAATAAGTCAATAATAATTATTTTTAGGCAACTTTTTTTCTCATCAGGATAGTATAAGAATTCTGAAATTGCAGCAGTTGAAAATCCGCAATCTCTCAAATTTAGATTTTGGAATTTAGATTTTGGAATTTGGAATTTGGAATTTTTTTAATCAATCCAAAATCCGCAATCCGCAATCTAAAATCAAAAGAGGTTTTTCACATTATGGAATTCTCATCAACCAGATTTTGAAGAAGGGATCACGGATATACAGTGCTTTTGATTCTATTTCCACAAAGTTTTTCTTTAGGAGAGCTTTACGGCATGCCACTGCATTTGCTGAGCTGTTAAGGCGATTTCTCACGAGAAAATCGTCACTGGTTATGTTGCTTCCGCCCATCCTTGCAATACCTTTGAGAAGTCTTATCTGCATTTCCGACAGATTTGCAATAATACCTTCATAGAGTTGATTGTTATTTGAAAGAATTGCTTCAACAGTCTGTTCCAGGTGTTCGGTGGTAATTTTCATTTTATCGTTTACAAGATTCCATATATAAAATAAAAACATCTGCAGATGGTTCGGAACATCATCGCACAGATCATGGATTTCATCAAGAATTCCGGCTGGCAATTTTATTTTTCTTTTTGAAAATGCGGCCCTGATGTAATTCCTGAATTCTTCGCGCTCAAGAGGGCCTATTGTTTTTTGAACGCCCCACTCATAAAAAGGCTTGTTCCTGTCATTGAAGGCTTCATGTATAAGAGTGCGATTGCTTCCTGCAAACAAATAATTTATGCCTGTATGATGTTGCATTATTGCCCGTAATTTATTCTCAAGCTGTACTCCGCCGATCTCATAAATTCTCTGGAACTCGTCAAGTATCACAACGATATTCTTTCGCTTATTTGTCATGTATTTCATCTGTTGCGGCAAATCAATAACTTCTTTAAACAGCACACTCTCTTCTATTCGGCGCTGCTGGATATTGAGAGATACGGATATGCCGCCTTTCTCATCGTAAACCAGAACAGGCCTCACACTCTTAATGGCAGTACTCACCCATGACGCCAACTTATTAACCGGCCCTTTGACCGCCCGCGCCGTCTCCGTTGCCAGGTATTCCAGGAACTCCTCAACCCCTTTGACAAGAAACAGATCAAGATAGATGACATTCTGTCCTCTTTTTACCAGTTTATCCTTCAACTTTAAAAGAAGTGAGGTCTTTCCTGTCTGTCTTCTTGAACTCAGGATAATGTTGTTGTCAGAGTTCAGGATTTTAAGGAATTCCGAAAGTTCTGCATCTCTATTTATAAAGTTAGAACCGGTGACTGGACGACCGAAGATAAAAGGGTTCCGCATTGCCTCGCCTCCGTAATATAACTGTTAGTAACAAATTATTTAGTAAATGAACTATTACTAAAATAGTTATTACATTTAATCAGGTCAAGTGATACTAAATTGTATTCAAAGATATATAGATGTCGTTAATCGCTCAAATTTAGATTTTGGAATTTGGAATTTGGAATTTTTTTAATCAATCCAAAATCCGCAATCTAAAATCCAAAATTATTTAATAGGAGATTCCAAGCTGCTTTAGCTTATCATAGAGGTTCTTACGGTCTATCCCGGCCAGTTTCGCCGCTTTCGAAATATTACCTCGTGTCGACTGAAGCAGGGATTCGAAATAGCTTTTTTCTGAATTCATTAATACTTTTTGTTTAAATTCTTTATAGGTAAGAATCGAAGACACATTTCCTGAACAGTCTTTTTCAATGCCTAATATATTTGCAACTGCTTCTTTTATAATAATCCTGTTTTGCGAAATTCCTTTAAGATTTTCGATAATCATGCGAAGTTCCCGGACATTTCCCGGCCAGTCATATTTCTGCAACATATCCAATGCATCCGGTGTAACGACCATTTTCTCATCGCCCAGGAAATAGCGAACAAGAGCCGGTATATCGTCCCTGCGCTCACGAAGTGCGCTTATATGTATTTGTGATCCATGCAGGCGATAATACAGGTCTTCACGGAATCGTTTTTCCCGCACCATCTCTTTAAGGTCCCTGTTTGTCGCGCTGATAATACGAACATCCACTTTTCGTGTTACTGTTTCTCCGACACGATGTATTTCACCACAGTCAAGCACACGGAGGAATCGGCTCTGTAATTCAAACGACAGATCGCCTATTTCATCGAGAAAAAGCGTACCGCCGTCTGAAAATTCAAAAAAACCGTGCTTTGTTTTAGTCGCACCGGTAAACGCACCCTGTACATGACCGAAAAGCTCGGATTCTATCAAGCCCGGCGAAAGCCCCGCGCAGTTTACCACGGTAAACTGCTTTGAAGCACGATGACTGTATTGCTGTATACTCCGCGCAATTATCTCTTTTCCTGTTCCGGACTCACCGGTTATCAGGATCGGAAGGTCAAGCGGTGCTAACTGGAGAATCTTTCTTCTTACCAGTACCATTGCCTGTGACTTCCCGATGAATCCCATGCTCTCAGTCCCCAGGGCCGCCTTTTCAAGATTTTCCCGCAGTATATCTTTTACTCGCAGCGCACCCAGAACGGCAAACCGAATATGGTCTGCGGTGAAAGGCTTGGTAAGAAATGTGAATACGCCAAGATCCATTGCTTTTTCCAGCTTTTCCCGATCAGGGAAGCCGGTAATAAAAATGAACTGGGTACCCGGAGAGTGTTTTAATATTTCAGTCCGCAGTGTAAAACCGTCCGTGCCCGGCATAACCATATCAAGAATTGCAATATCGTATTGCTCTTGAAGGAGCGAATCGTCAGGATCTGCCGGATCATATACCGTGACCAAATATCCCTCGCTCATCAGAACTTCCGTGACCGTTTCTCTAATAGCAACATCATCGTCTGCGATAAAAATTTTATAATTTCCGATGTTCAATTTTCGATTTCCTATGTTCAATTCTCAATTTTCAATTTCCGATTTTCAATTTCCAATTTATATTTTTGGTTAGTTTCTTCCTATATTCCTTTTAGCGGTTTTTCGTGATGAAACAATTATCGCTAAGATTTCCTTTCCCTCTTGATAAAGATCTTTTAATAATTTGCTCTTTAAAATTTCCATTTCGGTCAACAATTCCATCCAAAACAACGATTCATCTGCTTCTTCTTCCACTATTCCAAGCTTGGAAATAAAATCAGCTCTTGATCTTGCTCTGCAGACAGCTCGATAATTGGCGCCAACTGAAGTTCCAGCACGAAAGAGTTGATTTCCTATTAAATTTCCCTCTCTATTATTTGGCAATTCTCTACAAAGCAATATTGTCTTTTTTGCAAAATCATTTGTTCTTTCTTTCATTTCCTCTTTATTCATCTTTTTACTCCTAATTGAAAAAGTTGACGTTTTTTAATATGCAATATCAGATTTTAAATTAAATTTTTATATATAACTATTTCAAATTCTTTTTTAAAAATTGCAAATCGGCAATCGTAAATTGAATATATAGCTATTTCAAATTCTTTTTAAAAATTGCAAATCGGCAATCGTAAATTGAAAATCATTTAGCCAGCACCTCCGCCAACACCTTTGAAAGCTGTTTGATTTGAAACGGTTTTTCTATAAAATTCTCCACTCCCAATTCTTTAATCTGTATATCTTGTTTCTCATCCCTGTAGCCTGAGACAACAACTACGCGCACCTGCGGATTAATCTCTTTAAGCTTAATATAGCATTCAATACCGTTCATTTTTGGCATTATCAGGTCAAGAAGCACCACATCTGTTTCTTTATAATTCTTCCTGAAGTACTCGACAGCTTTAAAACCATTTGTGAAAGACATAACTTTGTAACCCAACCCTGTGAGCATATCGGAAGCAGCTTCGCGCATTATATCCTCGTCTTCAACGACAAGAACTGTCCCCTCTCCGTGAATCAGTTCTGATTTATCTTCTCCTTCTTCTTCCTTTCCAGCACTTTCTGAAAGCGGCAGGTATATTTTGAATTGGCTACCATTACCCGGCTCACTTTGTACTGTTATATAGCCGTTATGCTGCTTTACCGAGCCATATACACTTGCAAGGCCAAGTCCCGTACCCTTCCCAATTTCTTTTGTAGTGAAAAACGGCTCGAATACTTTTTTTCGTATGTCATCATCCATGCCGATGCCCGTATCCTTAACCGTTATTTTAATATATTCTCCCTTCTTCACTTTAAAAGAATGATCAGCAAATGCCTTTTTGTCCAGAGTTACCATTTCTGTTGCAAAAGTAAGTATTCCACCATCAGGCATAGCATCGCGGGCATTTACACCAATATTCAGCAGCATATTTTCAATCTGGCTTTGATCTCCCATGATCATTGAATCTTCGATACAAAAATCAGTGATGATCTCTATACGTTTGTCAATAGTATGCTCAAGCATGGAAACCGCCTGATTAATACAACCATGAATGTCAAAATGTTCCATTTCAACATGTGCTTTGCGCGCAAACATCAACAGTTGCCTGACCAGATCCGAGGCTTTCAAAGCAGCTTTTTGTATCTTATTTACATAGGGCATGCAGTCCGAATCACTTGCCATCTTCATTCCCAGTACATCTGAATAGCCGCTGATTCCGCCAAGTATATTGTTGAAATCATGTGCTATTCCGCCGGCAAGCTGGCCGATTGCCTCCATCTTCTGGGCTTGCTGGAGTTGCATCTGGATTTTCTGTTTTTCTTCTTCGGCGCGCTTGCGCTCAGTAATATCTATCACAATGCCCCCCAACATAGGAGGTGAACCTTTGCTCTCAATCCTGAATTTGAAGGTCTGATAGATATGCTCCACGCCATTCCTGTCCGGCACCGTTTCAACAATCTCCTGGTAACCCTGTTCCAGTGTTTTTTTATCATCAGCAACCATTTTCTCAGCAGCGGCTTCAGGAAATAGTTCCAATGGAGTTTTTCCTATCCATTCCTTCGCGCCAAAAGTATAATCCATCAGCTTATTCACGAATATGGTTTTACTATCCTTATCCTTAATAAATACATTTGCTGGAAGATAGTTCATAAACAATGAAAAACGCTCCTCCGATTCTCGAAGCGCCTCCTGGGTATTTTTCTGCTCGGTGATGTCGGACGTTACGATTATAACAGCATCCACTTTCCCGTTATGCATTATAGGCCCCAATTGAGATGAATACCATGAATAGCTGCCATCAGGGCCAACTCCTCCTGTCTCATACCTACCCGGCTTGCCTGTCTTGAAAACACGCCTGATCACTTTGTTAACTGTTTCGTGGTATTCCGGGGCTACGAAGTCGGTGTGATTTCTCCCTGTCACGTCGTCAATACTGAGTCCCGGCACAGTACGGTTGATGAACTGGATTGTGCCCTCACGATCTACAATCAGGATGGTATTAGGGGCATTTCCCACCAGAGAGCGGAACTTCTCTTCGGAATTCCGGAGCGACTCTTCTGAACGTTTGCGTTCTGTGATGTCCCTAACTATACTGGTAACCCGGACAATCTCATCCTTTTCCCTAAAGATTGTGGTAGTGATTTCAGCCGGGAAGGTATCACCGTTCTTCCTTTTTAATAATTGCTCTGCATGTAGCACATCCTTACCCGCCGCAATTGTACTCTTTAGCTTATTACCAAAGTCAAGGTATTCGCTCTTGTCTGCATAAATAAAATCAGTAGTTTTACCGATGCACTCCTTAGGATCATAGCCAATGAGTTTAAAGGAATCATTAGCCCACTCAATTACCCTCTCCGGCATTTTAACTGAGAAGACCGCATCCCACATAGAATCGGTTAGTTTTTCAAGGTAATCACGGCTCTCCTGCAAAGCCTTTTCTGCCTGTTTTCTCTCAGTGATATCCTGCAGAGTCTCTATCGCCCCGATGACTTTACCTTGCCGGTCTTTCAACGGCGTCGCTGTGAAGAAAAGCCATTTTCCGTGTTCGCTCATTTTTGAAAAAAAACTCTCCGCTTCGTATGCCCCTTCTATAAGAACGGATTTCTGATACTTATCACCGTAATACCTTGCGATTTCTTTCTCATCTGCCCCGGAAGCTAACATGTCCGCCATGACAGGCCGTTCTTCGGAATAAAATGACTCACCCTGTTTTCTTGTCCCGACAACCTTGCTCGCTGAAACTCCGGTTATGCTCTCACAGGCTTTATTCCAGTGCGTTACTTTGTGTTCCCTGTCTATCACAAAGGTAGGTATCGAATTGCCTTCGATAATCTGGGTCAATGTTCTCCGGCTCTCACGTATCTCCTGTTCTGCTGCTCTTAGCTGCTGATTGTTTGCTTCAAGCTGCTGGTTTGCGGCTTTGAGTTGCTGCTCGCTTGCTAGGAGCAGTTGGTTAGTTGCTCTAAGCTTTTCCTCCGCCTGCTTACGCTCAGTGGTATCCCTCATAAGATCAACAAATCTTACAATCTCACCTTTTTCATCAAAAACCGGAGAGGTCTTGATAGAAAAATACCCGCCAAGGTCTTTTTCAAAACGCTCAACAGATTCCACCTTGCCGGTCTCCAGCGATTTTTTCAGCGAACATCCCTCCCATGGCGTATTCAAGCCATGAATAACTTCATAGCATTTTCTTCCGACCACATCTCCTTCAGATTTTCCAAGCAGCTTCAGCCCGTTATCATTAATCTTTTCTATGTTAAAATCTTTGTCAATCAATAGCATTACGTCTTCCAAAGAGTTGAACGATTCACGCCATTCCTGCTCCTTTCCGCGTATCTCCTGTTCACTTGCTCTTAGCTGTTGATTGCTTGCATCAAGCTGCTGGTTGGCGGCTTTCAGTTGTTGTTCGCTTGCTGTAAGCTGCTGGTTCGCGGCTTTGAGTTCATCTTCCGCGCGCTTGTTCTCTTCTTCTTTCTTTTCCAATTCAGCATTTCGCTTACGCAATTCAACCAGTTTTTTTTCGAGCTGTTCTTTTGTTTTGTCTTTCATGGTATCAATTCCTCTTTTTTTTCGTTACTCGTTGCTCGTTACTATAGTCCCGATTTGTCGGGGTTCGTTGTTCGCCCCTCATATAAAGCCCTCCCTCACGGTCAGGCTTTAGTACCTTAGAAATTATTTTCGTGTTTTTTACCCTGAAGGGCATAAGAGCTACTAAGAAATAAATTTCCAAGAATCTCTAATTACCCTGAAGGGCATAAGAGCTACTAAGAAATGAATTTCTAAGTATCTCTTTATGGCAGAAAATAATTTCGTGAAGGTACTTATCCAGTTTATCTGGGTTAGGGCTACTTCATTTTTATTCTTATTTAATCCGCATCCTCTTCTCTTACCCGCCACGAGTAACGCTTATTGTCTTTTTCTTTCCCGCATAACGAGCGACGCTTAACGAGTAACGCGCAACGAGTAACGTTCTTTTATCTTTGAAGGAACTGAACCTCTATGCAGAAGAATCTATAGGCGGGCTGAGAGTGATTCGTGATGATTAGGGTGTAAAATTTTCTCAACACTTTTAGAGGTAATCAGGAAAAAAATATTACCCTTTCAAAGTTAAAATAGTTTAGGTACATTAGTATGTTCACTTGTACCAGTGTAACAATTTTACCACAGTGTTTAACAATATACCAGTAAATGTTCAATATGCAGGCACAAAATAAAAGCGTAGGTACTACGTAGGGATAATACGTGGTGATTTTTACAATTTTGGAGTGCGGATTGTGGAATGTGGATTGGAAAAATTAAGACCCTCATTATTCGTTGCTTGTTATTCGTTACTGGATACTCGTTATTTGTTAATCGCTTCCCGCATAACGAGCAACGCTTAACGATTAACGCTTTACCCCTCCGCGCCCGCTATTCCCCACTCCGCACTAAATAAATTCGGAACTGGAAATAACAATCTCACATTCTGTATTCCAGCGTTTTTCTATACACAAGATTTATATTAAGAAGTATAATGATAAATAGCTAAGTTTGATAAAAAAGGAATTTAAGTTGGATATTTTAGTAAAGATAAAAAGATTAGTACTAACCGGAAATGTATTATTTACAAAAAAAGCCGAATTAGAACTTGATCAAAATAATTTAACTGAGGAGCTCGTATGTGAAGCGATAATAAATGCTCCGGGAATATCCAAAAAGCTGCGGTCAGTAAATCCTGAAAGCGGAAAAAGGGATTATTTGTATGTTATAATCGGTTTAACATTTGATGATATCCCTGTTTATACCAAGGGTAAAATCATTCGTTCTGATAATGACAAAGAGAAATTTTATATTCTCATTTCATCTAAAAGGTCAATTGAATAATATGGCAAAAAAATTAGAATGCCCTTCATGCGGTAAAATTGCTATGACCATTAGAAAAGGCTCATCAAAGATGGCTGATGGAATTCAAATAAAAAATATTACCAGGTGGGTATGTGATAATTGCGGAGAAGAACTATTTGATCCAAAAACCATGAAGGAAATAAGACGCCAAAGAACAAAAAAGATTGTGTTAGCTTGAAAGCGCAGAGCGCGGGTCTCGGATTGCGGATTGAATGAAATCCAAAATTGGAAATCGCAAATTTAAAATCTGAAGGCTACTCCTATTTCTTATTCAACTCAATAATTTTCAGAAACTCCCCAGGATTACAAATAACCAGATCTGATTCTGTATAATCCCTTTTATTTCTTGTTATTAAATTGGGAATATTGTTTTCCAGTGCAACATAATATTGAATTGCATCTTCAAAATCTTTAAAATCCGAGGATAGAGCAAGGTCAATGATCTTTTCATTGACCGGCAGGATTTTAACCAGAAGTCTTAATCTCAATAATGAAGAGACGGCAAATTTTGCATTTCTGAATTTCCTGAGAATATAAAAAAGGTTTGAAAAAATCAGCGGAGAAACATATCCCTGTATTTTACCTTTTTCAATTAGGGCAAACAGTGTAAGAGCCTCATTAAAGAATGGTGTGCGCTCCTGAAGTAAATCCAGTATAATATCTGAATCAATAAATGCTTTTATCATTATTTGTACTTCTTAATTAAATAATCCGTGTACTCCTTTTCAGCATCAACCTTCTTCTTACTCTTCATTATTCCTGCTAAACTCTTTACTGTCGGCGGAATTTTTTCATCATTCGTTCTCCCTTTTTCAGTTAATGACCTGAAAAATAATTCCACCAGTTTTGAAAGGCTTTGTCGATGGGAACGTGCATATATTTTAGCTTTGTTAATAACGCTATCTTCAAGTTTAAGGGTCAGTTTTGTATCCATAGTGTTTCTCCTCGCTTATACGTATAATATACCACAAAATAGTACGTATATCAAGGTTTTATTTCAACTATACAGGTATTCATAAAAAATGTCTTATATCGTCACAAAGTTTTCTAACGTTCAAAAAGTTAACAATTCATAATGCTGTAAACATTATCATCATTCCTTGCCACCATGTCCCTATGGGGACAATAACAGGTGGTAGAAATCTCTGTTTTCTGTTCTGTTTAACAATCATATTTATTTTTTCTTTCCTTCACAGAGAGCACTTTTTGATCTTTATGCTTTTCTCTCTTAGTTACAAGGTAATTAGACAGTACTCATCTTGGCATCATTTCGCCGATCCCGCTCAAGTGGGAGAGGAGTAACTTGAAAGTGTCCAAATAAAAAGATTTCTCCCTTCGGTCGAAATGACAGCAGGAAGTATTTAATAGCCGGAATATTAAATCAGGTCATTGTTTAACATCTAAGAAAATACCGCTTTGCAAAGTAACAGGCAATAAGGCTCTTGAGATTTATAGAAAGAATCCTGCTAACCCTGTAATAACCGATCTCATCATGCCGGAAAAAGATGGTGTTGAAACTATAATCGAGCTGCAGAAAATCAATCCTGAGGTGAAAATAATTGCTGTTTCAGGTGGAGGGCATATCAGTGCGGAAGACCACCTGCTGCTCCTCGAATCGCTCCCGGTCGAGCATGCCTTTACCAAACCGATAAATATGCCGAAATTACCGGCTGCAATCGAGGCCATGTTGAAAAAAGGTTGAAATTTCTTCAAAAATCATATTTTAAAATCTCAATTGAACAATGGCACTGTCTGCATCGCGGAAAGAAACTAAAAAAAAACTTTTACGCCTCAGACTGAAAAGCGGCTCCTGGAGTCTTCCATAATAGTGTGGTCTGTTTAAACGAAGGTAAGCAGATTTTTTTTCACTGTTCTTCAGCGCATTTTTCTTGCTTTGAAGGGGTTCGCCTTTTATTTTAAATCTTGAAATCAACTTTCTTATCAGTAAAATAAATAGATCGATATAAAACAGTCGTCGCTTATTTCGAATTTATTAAAAGAAACCATATTCGACAAACATAGCTATGAAAACCATCGAAAAAATACGGACAATCCTTCACGCTCACGATAGCGATCTCCGCAGCCAATACGGGATCACCAGCCTTTCAGTATTCGGCTCAGTAGTCCGGGGAGAAGCCCGGGAAGACAGTGACGTTGATATTCTTGCTACATTCAGCAAACCCGTAGGACTTCTCAAGCTGATCTCGGCGGAGAACTACATCAGTGAACTCCTTGGTACCAAGGTTGATCTTATACCTTCGGATGAAGTACGTCCCGAACTACAGGAACAGATTTTCAGCGAGGCTGTGTCTGTATGAAGAGGGACATTACCCTTTATTTATCGGATATTCTCACTAACATGGATGAGGCCCAGCGATTCATTGGAACAATGTCCTTCGATGAGTTTACTGCTGACCGTAAGACCTCGTATGCCGTGGTGAGATGTTTGGAGATTATCGGCGAGGCAGCCAAAAACGTACCCGAAGAGGTACGGGCACTCCGACCTGCCGTGCCGTGGAAACTAATGGCCGGGATGCGCGATAAATGCATGCATGCTTATTTCGGTGTAAAATCCAGAACGGTATGGGAAGCGGTCAAGGATGAAATCCCGCCTTTACAACCACTAATCGAATCACTATTGAATGATCTGCGCAAACAAGCCGATACTTTAAAAAATAAACAAGCTCAGAACCCGGAATCTTGAACCTTTAACGGTTACCTTTTTAGTAAGCGTTCACAGGTTCAGGGTTCCCCGTTCAAAGGTTATCCCCGTGGGCGAGTACGAAAGCGCCTGGACAAGGTGCCCTTCAGGGTATAACATTGCGTATATGGAAATTCTTAGAAATTTACAAAGTGCCCTTTAGGGTATTTCTTCAATTTTCCTATGCCCTTTGGTAGAAGCAGAGGATTTTCTGCTTAACGTACTGTAAAATCGCCTTTTCTGTGAAAAACCGTTGTGGTGATGATTGAGTTTGTAAACATTCTTTAATTTTCCCTCCTTCAATAAAGCTTTGGAGGACACGAGATTTTTGATTTTGGATTTCAACCCTGAACCTTGAACCCTGAACCTGTGAACGGTTACCCTTTTTATAATAACAAGCTCGCCGGGAAATACCGGGCATATATTTTAATAGTTCTACTTTTTTCCTATTCAACAGGTTACTTTAATTGTATAATCTTTACGATATTGTACGAAATCCGGTAATATATTGGCATTTCTCCCTTAATTAATTTAATGGTAGGGGAGACAAGTGTTATATTACTATAGCAAGGTTACATTATGGAAACTGAAATATACCCAAAGGGAAAATACCAGATAATCAAGATTAAGGATATCCTCAATCTCACTTCCGAGATAGACTCCCTGGAAGATATTGTTACCAATCTGGTCAAGGAGAACCATGTTCATATCGCTGTCCATTTCTCGGACGGTTCATATCTCTGCTCCCGTTCAGGTGCGACACTGATACGATGCTGGGAGCTTATCAAGGAACACAATGGCATCCTGGCACTCCTTAATGTCAACAAGGATATCCATGATTTCCTTTCGATAATCGATCTTGATTCGCTGATAAGAACTTTCGACACGGAAGATGACCTTCTCTCTGAGAAGGAGTAATAAAGCGGATACCTTTTTCTGTTTTACCAACCACTTTAATCTGAAAGTGTCGTATGAATGAAAAACGGGAAAGCCGTTACTCATTTACTTCTCAAGGTGATTTAACAGCATTCTTCTCTGATACTCTTCCTAAAAAAGTTATAAAAGAAACAATACGCTCGTTAAGCAAAAAGTTTGTCAAGCGTCCCGAAGTTTCGTGGACAGTGAACAGGTTGCAATTTCTTAAAAAATGTGAATGGGAATTGGTGAGGCTTTCGGAAAAAACAATTGTCGAATCGGGAGAAGAAGACGCCTGAGCCTGATCGCACCGTCAGATTATTCTCCATAGAAACGAATAATGATAAAACAGCAACATACATTACTGATCATACTCCTGAGTATCCTCTCTCTTTATGCGGACCAAGAGCGTTTTATACGTATACTCAAACACTATACCGGCTATGATTTTACCCATGAAAAAAGAAATATTACACTCAACTATGCAACAAATAACAACCCTGAAGTGCAAAGAATTCTGAAATCCGACACTGCTGCCTTTCGTGAAAAACTTCAACAATTTAACGTCTCTTTTCAAACTAAGAAACGTCACAATTCACCGTCACTCGAAAAAACAACCTTACTTCATGTTGGATTTAACAGTATCTATACCTATCTTCAACATCTCCCCGAAGGCTCAGAATATTACCTGGACACCTTGTCCTATCTTCTTGAACTAAACGGGAAATTTAATTTTGACATTTCACGCCATTTCATAAGAGATGGGAGAATAAAAACTCCCTTTATAGAACTTCTATCAGCCATACATGCTCAAGCTTATTATACAAGAGAAAAAGGATTTGATCCAGACGCTGCACTCCTCGACCTGAATGTTTTTAAAGAGGATTTTATAAATACCCGACAACAAAATGCGACCATTTTTATTGATATATCTCCGGGCGCCGGTATCGGGAAACAGGTGAATGTATTGCCGGTATATCAAGTGTTCAGACTTGAGGAAGAACTTCTTAAAAAAAAATTGGCACATTTCCCGCTCTCAGATAAAACACTTATTGCAATTGCAGAATTGCTTGCAAAGAATAATTCCTATGCATTTAAGAAATTGGAAAAAACGAAAAAATTTAAAAATAAGATCGATAGTATCATTATTAAGGATGAAGCTGTTGGAAAAGAAAATCTTCGTTATATCTCACCCCTGGATATAAAAAAGATCCTTTTATGCAACGTTCCACTGCTTATGGCGAAACCCAGGCTGAGATTGTTTACCACCAGCAGAATGATTCCAATGGTAGAAAGAAACGAAATAGATCATCCCTATGATAATCAAAACTACTATACAGATACAACATTTATCGATTTCAAATTTCGATATGAACACCTGTTGGGTATGGATGCCAGATGGGGCGTACCGCTTACTAAATACTGGTTCCTCGATCTATATGCAGTAAGAAATCTTCTTTCTACTGATAAAGAAATAGACTTTTACGATCAGAATAACAATATTGAATGGGATGAGGTGCTCGATATCAGAATGCACATCCAAACATCATTTTGGATAACGAACTGGTTGTTGCTTAATACCGGGGCAGCAAATCTTCCGACATGGCTCGGCGTACCTCACCAGTGGCCATACAGATCCTTTTTTAGCTGCAATTTATTCGTTGAGGATTACCTTTCGCTTACAGCCACCCTGTCGTACTATAATAAGGAAGCACCACCTGCGGTATATGTAACATGGCCGGAACCTGCCTCCAGACAACGTGATGGATTATTTTTTCATGTAGATGTAAGTTATAATTTTTAAAATTGTATAATACTTTTCATCTTGCTGGATTTTTATATATTATATTTTTACATATGCCGGGTATCATCGTTTGAGGAGATATAACTATGTCAAAATCATTTAATATTTCAGTACAAGAACATATAGGGTGTCTCTGGATAACTTTTACAGACTCTATAGACATGGATAATTATAAATTAATCGAAGAAACCATCTTTCAAAATTTACAAACTTCAACTTCAGATCATGTTGTCATTGACCTCTCAAAAACGCAGGCGCTATTCAGCTCAGGAGTTGGTGTAATAATGCGTATACACTCGCTTAGTAAAGAGCACAACAAGATACTGTACTTGGTTAATGTAAATGATAAAGTACAGGAGGGGCTGGAAACCATGGGTCTGGACAGTGTGCTCAAGATCTATTCTTCAACGAAAGATTTTCAATCTGATATTGAGAAATCCTCTGAGTAATGCACGCCGCAGGGTTCAGGGTTCAGAGGTTCAGGGTTCAGGGTTCAGAGGTTCAGAGGTTAAAAAAATGCAGAATGACCCTCACCCGGATGTGCGTCTTTTGTCCCGTAGGGACAGGATATTTATAACAATAATAACAACCAACAATACCTCAAGTTCCGTAGGAACGAAATATGGTAGCTGTTCACGGCTTGAAATTTCCAGTTTCCACCACGAAGTAGCTATTGGTACGCCTACTTTAAAGCCTGACCAATAATTTCAGCTTTCTGTGAACGGTTACCTGTTATGTAAGTAAAGACCTCACCTATTGAGAAATAACCCGCAGTGCTTCTGTCGCAGCTTTTTTCACATCGCTATTGCCATCATTTTGTTCAATATCTTTCAGGATATCTATTGCCGGTGCAGCATATTCACCCAGCCTTCCCAGGGTGACAATTGCTCCCAGCCGCATATCATCATCCGAATCCTTACAAGCCCTGATTAGTGTCCGGAGACCAAGACCTCCAATTCTCTCGAATGTACTCATCACCAACTCACGGACAAGCCGGTCAGGGTCGTTCAGATGCTTCTGCAGCATGGTAATAATATTTGGCGGGAAATTACTGAACCTGTTGACAGCGATCACCGCAGCACGCCGGAGATGAATATCATCATCATTCAACGCGATAATAAAGGCATCACAAAGTTCTGCGGTTATTAATGGCTGAATCATTCCCAGTGCATCAACAGCTAACCGCCGAACTTCAAGGTCAGTATCCCTTCTGACTATGTGGATCAACTTATCGACAGCTAATACCGCGTCTCCACCCATGTAACCCAGTGCCTCAGCAGCCGCTCCCCGGGTCTTGGCATCCTGGTCTGTAAGCTGAGAAATGTATTGAGTAGCCGGACTGCAACCTAAAAACACAATAAATAGTAATAAAATAACGATTCCTTCAGATACTTTAACCCTTCTCATATAAATTATCCTTTCAACAGTGACAACCAGATAAATTGAGCACTACAGCTTTTAAAGTCACACAATGGAGAGACAAGTGAATAGGTGAACCTGGGAAGTTCTTACACGAAATCTCATCACAGTGTCTAATATCAAATACTCCTGATCTCCGAGATTTTGTTATGATACCCGAATTATGCATGTAACACTCATTATGGAGTATTGGAGTACTGGAGTGTTGGATTTTATAGCTTTTTATCCATTACTCCATCACTCCATTACTTTAGTCCT
>CBDVBE010000007.1:0-35877 GCA_965372145.1 uncultured bacterium
GGCTGGGGGTGAGGTTATAATATCAAAAGTCAACAAGTATCGCTCAATTTAGGTAATAATAACTTAATAAAATTTAAGATAACAAATGAAAAAAGGCAAGCAAAGAGAATATTTCTCTTTTATATAACTATACCGGTAGGAATAATAACTATTTCAAACGCACCAACTGAGAAGGATTTTTCCCGGCGATAAAGGTCATTCGTTTAACAAGCTTCTTGTCACCTTTTTCAAACCGCACCGTATGCGTTCCCGAAATGACTGGAAGATCGGTATTACTTGTACCGATCTTCTTTCCATTTAGATACACATCCGCGTTGGGAGGTAAGGTAGAGAGATAGATGGTTCCCTGGTTTGCGGCAGGAATTACTGTTTGCGGCCTTGCTGCCGTTCTTCTCAGGACCGGCGTCTGATTTTGAGCGATAGTCGTTGGTACACCCGGTAACGGACGCGTATTCATCACCGGTGCAGTATGTTCTGTTTCAGGCTGATCTGGTTTAAGTTCAAAATGGTTTCGAACAGCGCCACCGGTAAACTCAACTATTGTCCGTTCGACACTATACCCCTTCTTTTTGACTTTCAGCTCTATCTGGCCGTATATGTCCGGATTATTCCAGGTATACGGGGTCTTTCCAAGAAGGCTTCCATTTGCCTTAATCAGGGCACCTGATGGAGAGGAGGTTATAAGTATCTTGTTTGAGCCGCCGCCCCAGGCCTGTCCTCTCGACCCTCCCGGTATTCCGGAAACTCTGCGTCTTGTGTACCGTGTCTTAGTGATCAAAGGCTTGTCTGTGACAATATCTTCCCGGGTGGTACCTGTTTGACCGGGGGACGTCGTATAAGCATTTTCCAGTACCGGTCTTTCAGCTGTTGTACTCTCTATTTGTTGTCTCTCATACTTTGGCATCGATATCCTAAATGGATTATATATTGCAAAGAATCCTGTACCCAGAATACAGAGGGCAAGGATCGGTGCTATAACATCCATAACATGCCATTTTCGTTTCCGTTTCAGATCATCGAATTCAGCGATGGGGTCTACTTCAGCCAGTACATTCCGGAATCTACCATGGTGATCCAACTGACGTTTCTCTGATGCAGTATAGGTACGTGTTTGAGGCGGGCTTTGCTGCCGGTGTCCCTGATAATCGATCTGGGGCTGGATGTAAGCCGGGATGACTCCCTGCTGATGATAGTGCTGCGCAACCCGTTGGGTAGTATTCTGCTGGGGATAATTCGGTACGTGCCGGCTGTTCACCGGTTGATAATAGCCGGTCGGTGTTCTCTGGTTATACTGTGTCTGCCGATAGTTCGGATTATTGTATTGACTCTGAGGATGCTGCTGATAGTAAGGATACTGCTGGTTCTGAAACTGGATATTCCCATACCCCTGTGAGGGTTGATTATAGCCCTGTGGCGATGTGGGCGGTGTCCGGGTATACTGATCCTGCATGTAATGCCCTCCAAGGTTGACTGTACCGAATATGTCTGAGATACAAATTGGTGATGAAGTTCATTATAAATTAATTGGAAAGAATACAGTAAGTCAATACTATACTTTATAAAGAAAATTTTTCTTTCCTGCCACAATTTACCGGAACTCTTTCTTATAATTAAAAAAGGATATAGAATAACTCTATATCCTTTGTGTCTGTATCTTTAAAAAGGGTGTTTCGATTAATACGGGTAGGGATTTGTCATATGCAGCACACCGCTCTCAAGCGCAAAGTAAAGGTCTCCGGCGTTATCACGATACATATCCTTTACCATAGCTGCGGGAAAACCGATCTTTGCAGGATCGGTAACCCATTCAAAGCCGTTATATTTTAACACACCGGCCATGGACCCGAACCATATTCTGCTCTGTGTATCAACCATTATACAGTCGATACCGGCCTGGATATCCATAAAGGTATTCCACTCTTTATGGTTGTAACTGTTCACATCCATTTCACCGACAGCTACCCACAGCTCTGTTTTGCGGGTATCGTAGGCAATGGCTTTTACATCTATCCAGCTAAGGCCTGCACTCGCATTGTATGTTTTCCATTGTCCGCTTTTATACAACGCAACCCCTTTATTTGTTGCGAACCAGACACCGCCTTCATCATCAGCAGTAATATCCCGTACTTTCGGGCCGCACAAGCCGTCCTGTGTGGAAAACACTTTCCATGACCCGCCGCGATACTGGGAGACACCCTTTTCAGTACCGACCCAGGTCGTTCCGCCGGAACAGAATATGACATTGACCGTATTATCAGACAAACCGTTGTCGCTTGTAAACGACTTAAACTTTCCGTTAGAAAAGAGTACGACCCCCTCGCTGCCGCCAAACCATACATTCCCCCGCCCATCGTTTGCAATGGTCTTTATCCCTGCAGAAGGAACGATACCGAGTTTCGGATAGGCACGCTTCTGATTTGTCTTTCTGTTAAAAGCACCGACGGAAGCTCCTGTGGAATACCAGAGATTGCTATTTGTAACTGTAAAACAGGTTACCGGTCCTTCTGTCTCAAATACCCGCCAAGAAATGTCGCTGCTACCGTGGTCCATTTCATTTCTAACAGTTTGTGCGAGAATAACAAATGGAATAAAGACTACACAGATGACAATCAGTTTCTTATACATACCATTCTCTCCTTTACTGGGATACATATTTTATGTTTCTGTATAATTATCCTTCTATTTAATAATATATGAAAAGCATTGCGGTGATTCAATACCCCTTTAAAAATTGCATGAATACCAACCGCTGCTATATAGATATACGAAAACCGGTAGAACAATATTTGTAACCGGTCACCTGCTGTAACCGGTCAACGGTTGTAACCGGTCAACGGTTGTAACCGGTCAACGGTTGTAACCGGTCACCGGTTCACAGGTTCCCGAAATTTCTTTAACTCCTTGTAAGTCCAATAGTTACCCAGCACCTTTTTTACATATTTTCGTGTTTCGGAAAATCCGACATCCTCAACAAACATATCAAATCCGTCATCACTGTTCTGCGCCCGCCATTTCTTAGCGTTGTGCGGACCGCCGTTATATCCTGCTATAGCCAGTACTATATTGTCATTAAGTTGACCCAATACCTTTTTGATGTAGTAGGAGCCGTATCGAATATTAACCGATGGCATATATAATGAATCCTGTACATAATCCTCATGCAAATCCTTTGCGATCTCTTCACCGGTATAAGGCATAATTTGCATTAGTCCAATAGCCCCAACCGGTGAAACAATCTTCGGGTCAAAGACGCTCTCTTGACGAATAATAGCGGTGACCAGTTCCGGCTCAATATTGTTATCCGCAGCCCCTTTCGCAATATACTCACTAAAAGCATTGGGATAGAGCAGCGAATATATCTGGATGGGCATACAGGTACGTGCGTGTTGTGGGATACGCCATGAAAGGCGGCGTGCAATACGAAATGAACTTGTTGGGGCATCACAGATCGTAAAAAGCCTGGCAAGTTCATACTGCAGAAGCAGATCCTCTCCGTACGATATTTCAAAAGGCTCAAGAACCAGCTCTGCGCGGTCCTGCATACCAATTGCTGCAAGCAACGTACCTAATGAAAACCGTATGCTGTCTTTACCGGAAAATGAACGAAGGGAATCCCCGTCAATCGAGTCAAGCCATAAGCTTAACTCCTCCTCAGAATAGGTTGTGTCAACTTTAAGATCATACAATTGTAACGTGTCGTTCATCAGCAGCAGCATCTCACGGGCACGATACGCATAGTAATTCGCCGGATACCGTTCAATAATCGTTATACATTCCTCCTGGGATTTTTCATACTTCTGCAGCGCAAAGTAGCATTTCACCTTCCAGTATCGGGCACCCATTGCCAGAGACGATGAAGGATATTTATCAAGAAAGGAAGAAAAAGCCTCCAGTGCTGATTCATACTTTTTCTCCTTACAGTAAGAAAGTGCATAACGGAAACAGGCATCATCACCCCAATGGCGGTTTTTATGTTTTTCAAACAATATTCTATAAAACCGTCTTGCCTCATCAAACTCATTCGCATCTTCCTTCTGCCAGGCACGGTACCAGATAATGTCATGGGTCTTTTTCTGGTAGGGAAAGAGCAGGATATGTTTATCGTACCAGTGTGCTGCCTGCTTTCTTTTCCCAAGACTTCGATAGGCACGGGCAATGATATACACCAAGGTCGGATCCGAACCATACTGTTTCTCATATTTTTTCACCCACTTTATCACATTACTATAGTTCCTCATGCGATAATTCAACATCGCACGGTGATATATATATCCCTTCTGTAGAATTTCCTTAGTAAAATCTTTGCGCTCAAGAGCCTTGTGCAGCCAGTCACTGGATGCCTGGTACTGCCTGCAGGTATAGGCAAGCTTTGACATGCGGTACAATGTCTTCGTGGAAAAAAGTGAATCGGTGAGCGTGTCGGTTGACAGTATGTTACAGATATAGCACTGTGCTTCACTAAAAAGATCCGGATCGACAAATTTCAGCAATGCACTATCCAGCTCCTTGGATTTACCCGATTCAATCAACCGGGTAAAGAGCTCTTTCATACTGGTATCCGGGATTCCCGTGTCCTTGCCGACGATCTCCTCCAGCCATGAAAGTGTCCCAAGAGTATCAGCGTGTTTTATAGCCAGGGCATACATCTTTCTGTAAAGGGTATACCGGTAGGGCAGCAGAGGGGTTTTTTGAGCTGCGACACGATACGAAATCAAAGCACTTTCAAACCGTCCCTGCGCACACTCAATATCACCGATCCGCTCAAAGGCATACGGTGAATAATGGGATTTCATCTGAATAGTCAATTTAAAATAGAAGAGTGTTTTACTCCAGTTTTTCAATCCCTGCTGAATACAACCCAGTTTAAAGAAATGGAAAGCGGAGTCTGTAACGATCGTATCAGACTGAATGTCTTCCAGTGCTTTCTCATAGTCGCCATTGCGAATTGCTTCGGTACCACTCCATTCGGGCCTATCCATATTTAGAATAGGAGTTGATGACGCACTACCCGAAAAGATGAGAAGTGTTACTATGGTAAGATGTAGCCACATTCTTTGCATAATCTGTTTGATAATTGTTAAGTGCGCGTGTTTATAAATATGCTAACGTTTTTAATCGTACTCCTGCTCGGTCAAAACAAGTGCCCCTGGCACATTGCCTTCCTCCTCTTCCTCGAAAGATTAATAGGAATCCGAGGACGAGAATGAGTCATGGTACTTTCCAGCAAGATCATTAAAGCATAATAAAATGAAATGTATTTACATATACGCTCCGCCATTCACACCCAGAACCTGGCCGGTAATATAACCGGCATCATCCGAGGCGAGAAAAGAGACCACCGACGCCACCTCTTCCGGCTTGCCGAACCGGTTCATAGGCACCGTTTTTTTCAGTTCCTTTTCATTAATAGTATCCGTCATATCCGTCGCGATAAATCCGGGTGTTACCGCATTGACAAGCACATTCTTTTTTGCGCATTCACGGGCAAGAGATTTGGTTGCACCAATAAGCCCCGCTTTTGCGGCAGCATAATGCACCTGTCCGGTCATCCCGGATTCCCCCGAAGTCGAGGATATCACGATGATTCGTCCCGCTCTGTTTGGTATCATGTGACGCACGATCGGCTTTACAACACCGTAGAAGCTCGATAGATTGGTATCAATCACGGAGTCCCACTGCTCCTCCGACATGAAGATCAGCAACTCATCCTTCCGGATACCGGCACACAGCACACAGACATGAACGGTGTACCTGCCGGTTATATCCTCTACCGCTTCCTGCGAGGCACTGCGGTCAGTAACATCAAACGGATACAGTTCACTTGACCCTCCGGCTTCATTAATCAGATCATGCGTTGCTTCCGCCTCTTTCTCATTACTGCGGAAATTTATGATAACATGATAGCCGTCCTGCGCAAGGCGCCGTGAGATTGCCCTGCCGATTCCCCGGGAACCGCCGGTTACCAAAGCCGCTTTCTTTTCTGCCATATTTTTTTATACCTTGAATACTTTCCGGGAATATATCTATTACTGCTAATTCTTAATAATACATTGAATAAATGCTATCTGCAAATAACATTTTATAGAAACGCATTCCCTGAATTCATACATTACTTTCGTGCTCTCTATGAAATTATATACGACGGCAGGATACTGCTGAAACAATCCTCAGTAACATTTATCCTCCCCCAACACATTCCCTCTTAACTATTAAATTACTTTTCTGTCACAGAGGATTTAAAGTGATTGTGTAATTTTTTAATAAAAGTGATGAAAAGGTATTCTGCAGGATATGCATACAGCTATTTTGTAGGACACCAAACAATCAATAATAAAATTGTTCAAAGCAATGAAAAAACCATCAACCGGCACTTTTTTAAAACAATTTTCTTCCTTTACATTCCCCGCAGGTATACTACTCTGTCATTTTTTCTGCATAAGTGACAAGTCAGGCACCGGCACACTTGCACCGGGTGATACTGTAACCGTGCTCTCCTACAATGTTGAGAACCTTTTTGATCTTCAGGACAATGGAACGGAATACCCTGAGTATAAACCCTTTACCCATAACTGGAACAACGAAACCCAGGCGATAAAACTGGACAACATATCATCAGTCTGCGCAGCAGCACAGGCGGACATACTCGCCCTCGTTGAAATTGAGAACATAACTGCGGCCAGACAGTTGCAGAAAGCCCTTCGCCGGAAGCAACGGCACTATCCCTATATCACCGTTGGCGACCAACCCAATCCAACGACAACATGCCAGGCGATCCTGTCCCGGTTCCCTATTGTACACACACAGGGTCATGGCATTCCCAAACAGGGAGAGTATTATACCCGCAACATCCTGGAAGCCGATATCGCATTGGGTGAGCACACCCTTAAAATCTTTGCGGTGCACTGGCCCTCTAAACGTTTTTCGGAATCATACCGAATTGCTGCGGCAAAAGTTCTTTCAAAACGATTACAGCAGCTCGCTGCCGGTACCGAATACATTATTACCGGCGATTTGAACAGTAACTACAACGAAGCTGAAACTTTTTTCACTGAACGGCTCGATGATACTGAGGGTAAAACAGCTATCAACCATATTCTGAAAACGGCCCGGTCTTCGCCGGGATCATTCATTGATTATGTTTTAGAACAGGAACTGGCTGCATCAAAGGACGGCCTGTACCACTATGACCTCTGGCTGGAGCTGCCCGAGTCCCGGCGTTTCAATTATGTTTACCACGGGCAGAACAATACACTCGATCATATCCTTCTCCCAGGTTCTTTATATGACTCTTACGGTATCTCCTATGTAGACAATTCATTTGCCGTATTTACCTGGCAGGGTCGATTGCTGTATGACGGCGTTCCGTACCGCTGGGAAAAGAGATACAGCAAAAAGGGAAAATATCACACCGGCGAAGGCTATTCCGATCATCTCCCTGTTTCCGCACGATTTGTTATTAATCCATTCTCCTTCGCGGATACGCCTTTGAAAAAGACTAACCCTTCCCCAACTGATCCTGGTGTGGTCGGTTTTGAAACCGGGTGTGAAGGATGGCTTCCCTCCAGTAACCGGTTTCGGGTAACACGCGATACTATCAACACTGCGGCAGGCGGATATTGCCTTAAAGTGGAAGGTCGGGCGAAAAAAGGCAGTAATGCTGCTTACTGCAGACTGCCGTTACAGCAGATGAAAAACAGGCAGCAGGCATCGCTGCTACTTGACATGCGGGGGAATGGCAGGTTCGCCCTGCGATTACGTATCGACTTTGAACCTTGGCTCTGTTATACCGGACACAACTTCACCAGGAAGATACGGAGCACACGATACAATACGTTCTCTTCACCGGAGTGGCAGAATGTACGATTGCCGCTACCTCCCATTGCCCCAGAGGCCAAAGCAATCGAGATTCAGATCCGTGCTGCGGGTGAAGAAGAATTGTGTGTGTGGATTGATCAAATAGGAATTGAATAACGATTGGGATATGTCATTCCTGCATAGGCAGGAATCCAGTTTTTTGATTTCTCTGGGTGGAGATACTATATTAAAATTCGTCTTATTGCTACTGCGAAATATTCTTATCCTACCCTTTTACAGGTACCACTATTTATCTTAAAATAACTTCAATTATTCATTTAAACTGTTACGAACCCGGAGGACCGTAATTGAATATACCAGCGCAATTGATTACAGAATTCATACTACAGCCTTTTCAGGTAGCCAACACACTGGCCTTGTTTGATGAAGGTGCAACCGTGCCGTTTATAGCCCGGTACCGCAAGGAGCGCACCGGCAGTCTTGATGAAATACAGATTCGCGACCTGCAGCACAAATATTCCTATTATAGAGAACTCGATGACCGCCGTGCAACCATTCTGGAAAGCATTGAGTCACAGGGGAAACTGACCCCGGAATTAAAAAAGAAGATTGAAGAGACTATCAGCAAAGTTGAACTTGAAGACCTCTACCTCCCCTATAAACCGAAGCGTGTCACCCGCGGGAAAAAGGCATACAAAGCGGGCCTTGAACCTTTAGCGCAGTGGCTGGTTACCTGCGACACCGGCGATGCTGATATCGAAGCTGAAGCTTTAAAATATGCCGGTGAAAAAGCCGCTGCCCTGGGATTTGATACCACTGAAAAAATTATTAACGGGGCCTGCGATATTCTTGCAGAGCAGCTCTCGGACGATGCGGATATCCGAAAATGGCTTCGTAACTTTGTCTGGCAAAAAGGTGATATTGTCTCAGCGGTAAAAAAAGAATATACAGAGAAAAAAACAAAATTTTCCATGTACTACAACTATCGTGAACCGGCAAAAAACGCACCATCACACCGGGTACTTGCCATGCTGCGGGGTGAGCGTGAAAAGGTTCTGCGGCTTGAAATCGATTTCCCCGGAGAGGCCAGCATTGTCTATCTTGAAAAACGGTTTATAAAGCATCCGCGCAGCGCGACAGAAGAACTCCTGAAAAAAACCGTTGAAGACAGTCTCAACCGTCTGCTCGCTCCTGTAACTGAAACGGAAATCCGCAAGGAGATCCGTCTTCGGGCCGAGGAAGAGGCATTTAAGGTGTTCGGTGAAAACCTGCGAACACTGCTCATGTCACCGCCGGCCGGACCTAAAGCAACGATCGGTATCGACCCCGGTTTCCGTACCGGATGCAAAGTCGTCGTTCTTGACAACACCGGCAAACTGCTGGAGAATCATACCATCTATCCAACCGAGCCGAAGAAGGATGTTGAAGGTGCCTCCCTCGCGATACTGGCACTTACTCAGAAACATAGCCCTGAATTTATTGCCGTAGGCAATGGAACCGCAAGCCGGGAAACGGAGCGTTTTATCCAGGAACATGTATTGCCTGTAATCCCCGAAGAGCAGCGCCCTACCTGCCTTATTGTCAATGAATCCGGTGCGAGTGTTTACAGTGCATCCGACGTTGCGGTCAGGGAATTCCCTGATCATGATGTTACGGTTCGCGGTGCGGCCTCCATCGGACGGCGGCTGCAGGACCCCCTCTCAGAGCTGGTTAAAATAGAGCCAAAATCTATCGGTGTGGGCCAGTACCAGCATGATGTCAACCAGGCTACGCTCAAGACATCTCTTGAAGAGGTCGTTGAAAGCTGTGTAAACCGGGTCGGTGTTGACCTGAATCTTGCCTCGGAAGAGCTGCTGCAATATGTGTCGGGGTTAACCAGGAAAACTGCTCACGATATTGTAATGTTTCGCGATAAAAAAGGCGCGTTCGGTTCACGGAAGGATCTGCTTAAGGTGAGAGGGCTGGGGCCGAAGATGTATGAGCAGGCCGCCGGCTTCCTGCGCATCCCGAACGCAGCCTATCCCCTGGATAATTCTTCGGTCCACCCTGAACGGTATGAATTCGTCAAGCAGATGGCACAAGTGCTGAAAACAAGCGTTGACAAGATGATCGGCAACACGGCACTGCTTACCGCTATCGATAAAACTCAATTCGTCTCCGAAGGGATTGGCCTGCCTACTATCGAAGATATCCTCGCAGAACTGGAAAAACCGGGACGCGACCCGCGCGAGAAATTTACCTATGCCCGGTTTGATGATACTATCAATTATATCGCTGATTTGAAAACCGGCATGAAACTTGAAGGTACGGTCACCAATGTCACGAATTTCGGTGCCTTTGTTGACATCGGCATCCACCAGGACGGACTCATCCATATTTCCCAAATCTCCGATCGCTTTGTAGATGATCCCACCAAAGTTGTTAAGGTCGGGCAAATCGTCAAGGTCAGCGTACTTGAAGTGGATGCGGAACTGAAACGTATCTCACTCTCAATGCGATCCGACCCTTCTGCAAAACCCGAACCCAAACCGAAACTGAAATCCAAGCCCACGTTCAAGCCGAAAAAGCATAAACCGAAACGGCCCCAACTCTCGACTGAAGAAAAACTGAAACAGTGGACACAGAAAGATACGAAATCAGGGAAAAAGGGTTTGAAAACCGCAAAACCCAAGTTCAGCCTCAAACAGATTATGAGCGGGAAGAAATAGGTTTGCCACCGGGCACCAATTAGTGTCTGGCCGAAAACGCGTGTTTTGGTGGCCCCGATTAATTTTTATCATCATCATTGAAGTGGATACTGAAGATCTTCTCAATTGCATCAGCCGCGGCCTGCTCATCCTCGCCTGAAACCCGCAGCCTTAATAACGAACCAAATGAAGCACTCAACATCAGCAGATTCATCACATTTCTCGCATCAGCCACAACATCATCCTTAATTAACGTAATCTCCGACGAAAACTGCATCGCAGTCTTGGCGATCAATGCCGAGGGCCGTGCATGAATACCCTTGGGGTTGGTTACTAGTATCTCTTTTTCTACCATAGACTTACAAATTTGAGTTGAATAATTCGGTTAACAAAAATATGAAGAGAATTAGTATAAGGCTGATGAGGGTACATGAAAGTATACACTCCTGCAGGTGAATAAAAAACATACATTTCTGTTACATTTTCTATCGTAGTACACTAATTATATCACCAAACGGTGATTAAATTCCACCTTTTTATGAAGTATTATTTATTAGAGATTAGAGTAATTATAAAAGAAAAAAAATTGTAACCATTCACAGGTTCAGGGTTCTCCGTTCAGAAGGTAAATTAAAATTCTATAGCTTCAATACCGAAACTCATACGTCACCTGCAGATGCGGATCGATATAGTCCGCTGCCACCATTCTATCCAGCCCGGCTTCTGCATACAGGGAATGCCTGCGGGAAATATCGTAGGTAAAGCTTGATTTGATGTTCCAATAGTTGTGCGCTTCATCAGCCTCGTCGTTAATATGCTCAAATCCGATATCCGCGTTCGCATACATTTTATCCGGCCGGATATACCAGGTCACCCCGGCGGATGGCGCTAATCGGTTGACACTGTAATCACCGGTTGAGAGAAAGCCTGACAGGCTTGCGCGGGTTTGAACAGGTATATCAGTATAATTGGTAATGATAGAGAAAAAGCCATTGTTGCCATGAAGAGCATACCTGGTGAAGATATTGTTTGCATAGAATTTCGAATCATAATGATTGTAATTATAGGTCAATGCGAAGGTATGCGATGTTTTCCTGAAATCCCTGGTGTACTGAATCGTGGTACCAATCTGGTTATAGGCATTATCACGCTGCGGCGGGGTCGTGTCCCGTGAGGTCTGCGTCAGTTCGTCATTTGAAATAACCATCACAGTAAAATAGGGGACATTACTGTTCCACATGATTGTTGCAAGGCCGTTAAAAGCAACTTTTCTCGTTGGGTCGGATTTTACACTGTGCAGATCATCCTTGTAGTACTTGATATCACCTTTAATAAAAACCTTTCCGCTGAAGAGCCGCAGTTCCTCAATAAACTGAAAGCCCGCCTTGTTGACAGAGAGATATTCATTGCCAAGCGAGTTGAAATTCGGGCCGATAAAGAAATATTTAAATTCGAACAATTCATGCACATTTGTAAACGGCAACGTCACTTTAAAACCGACATCCCACGCGCAGGCGTTCTTTACCGAACCCATATTCACCTTCTGGGTTGAGTCTGAGGGGATCGGCAGCGGTACGGAACTCTCATTAACTATGAATATCTTTGCAATATCTTTCGGCTTTTTGAACAGTTTCACATCTTTTCCGGCTGCATTGCTTATCTCTTCTTCGGTAGCAGGCCCGCCAAGGATATTATTCGTAAAGAAACTGAGCGCCCCTGTTGAAAAGAGCGAGAGCCGTCGTTTCAAGAAATTAAAACAGATATCAGCCCCGGCAACGACATTATCCTTGGGTGTTTCCCCAATGACCGTCCGTGCACCTGTCGTGTCGGTTGTATAGAGTTGATCAATGGAGGAGGAGTCATCCTTTGCCTTGAGTAAGTCAAAGCCAAGCTTGAACACTCTACCGGTACCGAAATGGAGACGTGCCGCCCACATCCTTCTCTGAAAGGTGCCGTCTTCATAGAACGATATTGAATCGTTATGGGAAACAGTACCGCTATTGTCAACCAGTGCCTTCAACCCCTGTTTATCACTCAGATATGGATCAACATCCCGTCTGGTCATACCGAATGCAAAATCAAGGTTTGTATACCGTTTGGGTGTTTTAAGGTTGAGTTCAAAGCCGCGAAGGCACTGGCCGTCCAGGATGTATGGATTATATAACGGCCAGTTATCACCAACGCTGATCTGGAGGCTTTTCGTATAGCCGGTGGCAAAACGGAAACGCTGTAAAGTCTGTCTGCGCGCATCCTCCTGTGTGGTAAGAGAAAGGTTATAATTGTAAAACCATTTTCCTTTATACCCGTTACCATACGCATCAAGAATACCGGCAAATATCCCGCTGTCCTGATAACTGTTATAGTCTATGCCGGTGTACACTTTCCCGGTACTGATAACATCGACCGGCGTCATCCCTTTCAGCAGCTTCCCCATTTCTATCATCGCGAGCTTTTCATCATCAGTTATAGACTCGTCCTTATACAGGTAAAAACGGATAACCCTTTTGGTAATTGCAGCACGATAGGGACCATACAGAATAACAGTAACGGTATGGGGGCCTGCTATATCAGGCCGTTTGGTAAAACTTCTGTCAGGAATAAAACTGATGGTGGTCTCGGTAATGCGGCAGTCCGGAGTTATATCTTCGTTGTCAAAGTATACCCTGACCCGTTTGACGATAGAGTTAATTCCGCCAATCGCAAAGGTGACAAAAAAATCCTCCAGAGGAACAAACGCCTCTTCATCAGGTGCAAGCGGCAGCACGTCACCATGAAGCGGTACAATACCGGTAACCGATATAACAATCATGAGTATACCTATAAAAGAGTGATTTTTCATAAAAACGAAACCTTCTCCTACCGGTACGTACTGCGTATTGTCTTTGACGCGCCCTCATAATCCTTGAACATGATCTCAAGGGTATGCAGCGGTTTGAGTCTGAACACCGGCGTTATCACTGCATCGTCGTTATTCAACACAACCGTTATTGTTGCATTCTGCATATCTGAAAATGACGCTTTCCCCTTTACGAGCTGCCACCCTTCCAGCAAGTATCCCTTGTTCGCCTTGGCGGTAACAACAATGGGTGTGCCGGGTTTTACCGTCATCTCATCATCCGTGTCGATCGACCCTTTACTCTTATCATATATAATCTGCAAGGTACAGGTGTCCGGCAGAGAAACATCCCCTTCAGTACCCTCAGTTGACTGCCCCGGTGTTGAAGATTGAAAAAGTGCTTTAATGACCACCTCTTCAGCCCCGGGATTGATTTCGGTTTCAGCGAAAAAAGGGTCTTTAAACCGGATGTCCGTACCGGTTATCACGGTCCACTGAACAAAGGCCTGATTTTCATTCGGTACCGCTTTAAGCGGGGTCCACTTGTTCTTGACCGCGTAGATTTTTCCTTCCGGCACCGTGGTACCGAGCCCGTTTGTCAACACCGTCATCTGTACCGTTTCTGTTGAGAAGAGGGCATTAACCGACGCATTGCCTTTTCTGCTGGTTATAGTCTGCTCCGCTATAGTCAGCGTATCGGAAAAGAGAATATTATCCTTCCCCTCAACAATGTCCCAGCCTATAAAAGCAGCTTTCGGATTGGGGATTGCCTGTATGATCACATCGCCGCCTTCATAATTTTTCACCGGCCCGCTGGGTTCGGTATACCCGCCGTGCGTTGCCGCAACGTTCAGCGTACAGATTGTCTCGGCAAATTCTGCTTTAATAACCGCATCACCATGGGTGAGTACCACGCGGGTACTGTCATGCTGTGGATCGGCAATATCAGCCCACCCGCCGCTGAGCTGCCAGCGGATAAAATGCATACCTTCATTGGGTTCAGCTTCAATGGTAACAGGCCGTTTATATAAGACGGTATGGGTACCCTCGGGATTTACAGAACCGTACTTGTTGTGTAACAGCGTCAGGTCATATTCCTGTTCAGTAATAACCGGCTTGATTTCAAAGGGAGTTTTACATTTGATCACTGCATGCTCATTTCCTTCCACCCGGGCCTTTCCACGCTCAACAAGCCATCGGGAAACCATCATGCCGGTTTTTGTTTTCACCTCTACGGTAAACAGGGAATTGCGGATAACATAAAAATTACCGCGTGGCGATATTTCGTCAGCCAGCTCATGGGTAAGGATAGAGACTTCGACGGCGTTGTCTGAAAAGAGCGGCTGGATGACCGCATTAACACTGTCGCATATCACGGTTGTTGTCGGTCCACGCAGGTTTGTGATATCTGCATGTCCTTCAACAATATCCCAGCGTATAAACTGGTATCCTTCATGCGGTACCGCAGTAATGGCGGTTGAATCGCCATGATACACCGTCTGGGCATCTTTCGGGGTACTCGTACCGTTTTCACTCTTCTGAACTGTCAGTTGGTAGGATTTTTTTATGAATCGCGGAGACACCTTTCCGCGGGCTGCATTGACAGAAATCCGGGTCGCAAACTCGTCAACCTCTTCTATTTTTACATTGCTGCTCGTTTTCCAGCCGGCAAAGGAATACCCTTCATTCGGCGCAAGCCTGATTGTGACCGGCGATCCCCGTTGGAGGTATATATCACCTTTCGGTTCTGTCGTCCCATGCTTTGATTTTACTATTCGTAAAATTGACGGGGTCTCTTCAAACAGCGCTTCTATCAGGGTATTGGATGTAACAGCGACCTGCGTTTCAGCCGATGCAATATCTTTGATATACGCATTCCCGTCAACGACTTTCCACCCGGTAAAGATTTTCTCTGTTTCAGAAACCGCTTTAATGTCAACGGCAACGCCGCTGAGAGCAACGACTTTGCCTGAAGGCTCTGTGGTACCGTTGGGACCGGCTTTAATAACCAGATCATGCACCAGCAAAGGGCCTGCGGTCAGTTTTCGCGTACTGTCGAAAATGGTGCGCAGGCGCGGCAGTGCACTCTTTGGAAGTTTGCTGAGTTGTACAAATCCATTCTGTGCCGCAAATGCCGCCATTTCTGCGTCAAGTGCCCGCCAGGTAGTAAAATTATTATCGGCAATCTGTGCAGATCCCGACAGATTATAGAGTGCCGTTCCCTGATCATTTTTCGACAGAATGACAAAGGTCTGCGCATTCTTGCGGAAGGATACCAGTGCGGCGGCAGTATGCAGGTCAAAGCTGTGTTTCCGTGGCAGCAACACATCCAGGAGCGCTTCACCTGTTTTCATCTCCAGGGATTCGTTTGTACCATTCTCACTTTGAAATGCGTTAAATATCGCCTCTGAGCGCGGCCTGATTATAACAACACTTCTGCTGCTGATATACTTTACAATGGCAAATCCTCCCGATCCGGTCTGCAGCCTTGCGCCGGGCAGAATAAGGTACCCTTTCGATACCATGGCATGCCCCCGGCCACCGTGATAACTGACCGATACCAGACCACGACATTTCATGACCAGTGCGATTTCATTGGTATTTGGAGAAGCGTCACGCACGATACAAAAAAGGAGAAATGCTATGCTCAGAATACTGTTTCTCATTCACGAGTCCACTTAATGAACATGAGTCGATTGAATTGAAAATTCCTCAGCCTTGATCTTTCGTATTATCTCTTTCAATTCCTGAATATCTATTGTTTTTCCATCTCTTTTTATTGTTACTGCGGCATCGTATTCATAAATTTTTTCCAGAATATCCTCGCCATAAACCTGTTTCAGGGTATTCACTACTTCCCAGAACTCGATATTGATCGGTTTCGCCATTCTGAATCCAAAGGGGCCGCTTTTTATCTCTGAAGTTGCTATCCCTTTAACGTACCCGATAACCTCCCAGTAGTATACCGCCCCGGGAGTGAACCGGTAATCCTGTTGGGGGACCTGATACTGGGTTGTCCTGGTTCCTCTTTCAACAACCGGTATCCCGCTCAACGCCTGTGCTGCTGATTCTCCTATCCTTGCTTTGAAAATGCGCACGGTAAACACATCAGCACTCCCATAAATGTTCGGCGGAATATCTGATGTCCAGATAAACAGCGGATTCGTGTTATACTCGACCGGAGGATTCCCAGAAACTGCCGCCCCCGGTGTGAGCAGTTCCACGGTGCTTGTATTAAGGACAATATGGTCAGAAGTCTGCACATCCAGTATGGAAAATTTATGTTCCAGTTTCATGGTATACCGGACCGTGCCGTCCGGGATCTTCTGTGTGTCAAGAAACTGCTTTTTTAACGGGTCGGTGTTACTTAACTCAAACAGCGTTTTACTTATTGAGGCTTTTACGGTATGATTATTCTTTTTCAGGAAGTCTTTGCTGGATATCGGCGGCACCTGCTCATGCGGGGCCATGGTAAATGGATAGGATATACCTTCATATAATTTTTTCTTAGGGCTGCCGTCACCCGGCAGGTAATCAACCCGATACCTGAGGGTGAGTCCACGATAGTGTTTTATGTCACCGCCGTTATCAAGGATGATAATAAATACCTGAGCACCGGAGCCGGTACCGAACAGGTCAAACTCGGTAACCGTACCTTTGGTGATAACCGTCGGCATGGTTACTATAAATTGCATGGAGAGCGCTGAAGTCGATTGGGTACTACCTAAAACAGACAGAAGTAGTATAACACCATATTTGAAATATCGTGACAACCAGATCATAAGCCTCTCGATTTATATCTAACGCGGGATAAACCCGCAAGTAAGTTCCTTATCAGATTCCTTTCTAAAAAACAAGAAAGCAATCTGTAAGGTACTAAATTGTTTTCCCAATATTTTAAAAATAATCAACCGGATCCTGTTTGTCTGTGATTATTGTCACTAAATGATTTCTTTGTTAAAAAAAGACTATTAAGGAGTAGGGATAAAAAAAGGAAAGGTATAATAAAAAAGGACGAAGAAAATTCCCCGTCCTCTATTCTTATCCATATATTTATCCTTCTTATGCCGGAACAATATGCACTTTCTTCCTCTTGCCTGGGTGCACCTGATATTTCACAGTGCCGTCGACTTTGGCAAAGAGCGTAAAATCCGAACCCCTGCCGACATTATTACCGGCGTGGATACGAGTTCCTCGCTGGCGGATAATGATACTTCCCGCACTCACCTGCTCACCACCGTAACGCTTCACCCCAAGCATCTTGGGTTTGCTGTCACGACCGTTTTTTGAACTTCCTACGCCCTTTTTATGTGCCATTGTATTGCTCCTTATCCACCGGGGCAGTAATTGACGTTATCTGTAGCTGTGTATAATCCTGCCTGTGTCCATTCTTCTTTTTATAATCTTTTCTCCGCTTCTTTTTCATAACCAGCACTTTGCGATTTTTTCCATGATCTACAATCTTTGCTTTTACTTCAGCGCCTTCAACTTCCGGTGTGCCGATTTTAACTTCTTCGCCTTCACCAACTAGAAGTACCCTGTTCAAGGTAACCTCTTCACCTTTTTCACCGGAGATTAGAGGAACATTGATCGTGTCCCCTTCAGTGACCTTGAACTGAAAACCGCCCTGTTCCACGATGGAAATCATATTTTTACTCCTGAAAGAATCCTATTGCAAAAATAAACCTGATAAAAATATGTTTTACAAACGACTGAGGCAATAGTTGTGTGAAATATATAGATCATGGAGTAATGGAATAATGGAGTATCGGAGTACTGGAATACTGAAAACATCCTGATAAAGTGCTTTTATTCTCTTACCCATCACTCCAATACTCCAGTATTCCAATCAACCATTATTAATAAATCTATACATATTTCTCCGTAATCGGCTCAGAATCACCCTTCCGAAAAATCTCAAATTCATCTTGATCCAGTGTTTCATCAACAATGATCTCTAAAGAGAAGCCATGAGCTTTTTCCAGTTCCATCACCAGTTTACTGCTTTCCTTCTGAATATAGGTGGCTATTGACGGTGATATGGTAATGGTCAACTCCTTCGCAATGCCGGCTGATACTGCACGTTTTAGCCAACGATCGATACGGGCTGTGACTGTGGCTGGAGAAAACACTCTTCCCAATCCATTGCATGCATGGCATATATTGGTAAAAAGTTGCTGCAACTCAGGCCTGACCCGTTTCCTGGTTATCTCCATGAGACCGAATTTTGACAACCGTGTACAGGACGCTACCGTAGAATCCTTAGCAATCAGTTTAAACATTTCATTTTCGATCCGTTTACGATTGTTCAGATTACGCATATCAATAAAATCAACAACGATCAATCCACCGATATCGCGCAGGCGAAACTGACGGCATATTTCATAAGCCGCAGCCAGATTTGTCTGAAAGATTGTTTCCTCAAGATCCTTTTTCCCTATATTACGGCCGGTATTCACATCAATCGCAAGAAGTGCCTCTGCATGATCAAAATAGAGATACCCGCCGTTTTTAATCCACACCTTGCGTTTGAGCGAGCGCTCAAGGTCCTTTTCAATCTGGAACTTGTCAAAAAGCGGGGTATCACTTTTATAAAAAGTTACCCGCTTGCAGAGTGTTGGAGATACTGCTCGCAGATAGGCTACTATTTCATTAAAATCATCCTTCTGATCCACATAGACCTCAACGACATCTTCAGAAAAAAGATCCCGGATAACCCTGGTGGTTATGCCATGCTCTTTATGTATCAGTTTCGGGCCGTGTCCTTTCAGAGCCAGTTTCTGCGCGTTGCGCCACTGTTCAACCAGCGTCTTCATCTCACGTATAAGCTCAGCCACAGAAACTTTCAGGCCAATGGTTCTGACAATAAAACCCACACCCTGTGGTTTGTATTCCGAGACAAGTTTCTTCAATTTCCTCCGAGCTTGTATATCATTCGTTTTTTTGGAAACACCGATAAAGTCCGAATCCGGTACCAGGACCAGAAATCGCCCTGCCAGGCTGATCTGTGTGGTAACCTTCGGGCTCTTATTGCCGATTGACTCCTTTGATATCTGGACAAGGATATCCTGCCTTTTATTTAGCACTTCCTCAATAGGCACCCGTACCACCTGTCTTCGTTTAGACCTGCCGCCACGGTCGGTATACCGCTCAATACGATCATCGTCCTCTTCTAAAAGAAGTGAGGGATCAACGTCGGAAGCGTGAAGAAACGCTGATTTTTCAAGACCGATATCTATAAAAGCTGATTGGATACCGGGGAGAATGGAGGAGACCCGGCCGCGATAGATGTTACCGAGAATTCTGTACTGATCGGGACGCTCAACAACAAGCTCAACGACCTTTCCCTCTTCAAGAAGGGCAACCCGTTTCTCTGTTGCTGTGGCATTAAAGAGAATTATTTTTTTCATTAAAGGTATGGCTATTTAAAGTATATGGTTATTGTCAGTGCCAGAGTATTATTAGTCCGCTTTGTCTCATCTATCTCAGTATACGTTCTTTCAAATATATATTCCAGCAGGCCGTCTACATTATCTGTAAAATCGTAGGTTATCTTGGGATGTAATAAAAAACTCCAATCTTCTTCAATTGCATCTTCCATGCTTGAGGTTGCCTCAGGGTCTTCACTCGGCCGCTGGTATGATTTCTCCGTTTTCTTATGGGTCACATCAAGGCTCATGACCGTCTCACCTTTAATCGGGACGGTCCATCGGTTAAACATCTTCAATTCGCGGTCTTTTTTCCCGACCACGGTATATTTCACATTCCAGGTATTGCCGAAATTTTTTGTCTTACTTTCCGAACCATCTATAACCGAATCTCCATCAAGACTGACAGTTGAATCAAATGAAAACCGGAAAGCATAGTTCATGTTGATCGGTTTTTTCTTCAACAGGCCATCGACGCTTACCAGCGGCTCCCAGGCATGGCGCCTGGTTATATCGCTCCGTATAAGCGAGCCTTCAACACCGGGATTCGAACAACTCTTTTTTGTCGTCTTTGTCAACTTGTACGAAGATCGCAACCCAAGATTCTTCAGGTTCTGTTTTATAACCGGTATACGTTCAAGGACATTGGAACTGGCGCCGACCCGCAAATCCGGAAAGGTTATCGTACTGTCCATAATCAGTATATTCGGAATTACCGAGTAGTCCCTGCTCCAACCGAGACTGATCGGTTTAAAGGAAACATCAAGCGGTTTCGGCAGCCGCATGGAGGTGCCTATTGAATAATTCTGGTTCACTGTCCGCTTGTCATTCTTATATAACTCAATATCATGACCCAGTTTTTCCCTGAACCGCACCCCTCCGAATGCTGCAGTATCATTCATATTTCCGGTAATTATATCACGGAAATTTCGGCCCTTGACCCCCATCTGGTACTTGAAAAAATCGTAGAACCATATATCCTGACTCGCTAAATAACCCGTACTTATATAATCATTATTAAGATCGGAAGACGCGCTATAACTGAAGGTTACTGAGGTTAAGCTGACCTTATCGAGCCCTTTCTCCATTGTCCCGAATACATTGCTCAGACCTTTTATCTTTTCCGTGCGTTCGCTTACTGATGAAAATAAGGATCGAATCCTGAAATTACTACTGAAACTAAACTCGCTGTGTGTTTGGGCACTAAGATAGTTTGGATCATTCTGATAGGTTCTGGGTGTTTGATTATAGCGTGCACGATAATCCGCGGTATGGGTTAACCAGTCAAAAAACTGCGGATCAACTCGCAGAGAAGCATTCTGACTCCTGGATTTCTCTGCAAACGTTATCCAGTATTTCTTCCATACCGGATCCCACTCAAATACCCTGTCCTTGATAAAATTGCCGGTACCCCACAGCCCCCATTTCGCAAGCGCATCATCAAAGTTACGGTTTACTGAAATATCAAAATCGGTCTGAATCAACGGGGCAATCGGCGAGTAGGAGAACTGCATCCCATGGGTCAACCCGAGATTTTCCACGGTCCGTTCTACTGAACTTTCGGTCTTGATATCCTCAAGTGAGCGGTAGGAATACGATCGGGTATAGGAACCATCGAGCAGATCAAAATTGATTCTATTCGGCAGCAGTTTAAACTCATAATTCTTTATATATCGCGGAAAGCGCTTTGCTTTTGCCTTTTTAAAGGGTGTCCATGAGGTCCACTTAGGCGGTTTGCGCGGCGACAGGTCATATTTTATACTTCCGGAATGGTTACGATTTGATTTTACATCAATATGATCATCACCGATTTTTGCCCGCTCAAGGCTATCTTTATGTTCCTGTGGAAGCAGCCCTTCAGACTGGGTAGTACTGTCACGTGAATAACTGTAATTCGTTGTAATACGATCCGCAGTAAAATTAACAATCGGATTATCAGCATAAACCGTTTTACTGTAACTGGTGTACCATGATTTAATAATCTTGTTTGTCTCGTAATGTTCTGCATCCGTTTCATCTTTGGAGAAATTGGAATTAAAGATCAGGTCAGCGAAATCTTTCCCCATCTTGCTCAATCCATCAGCGTTACCATCTCCTTCAGTCAGCAAAATGTCGGTGCCGGGGCGCTGTTTGGGACGGGAGAGTGTGGCGGAGACACCGGTACCGAACGGGACATTAACGCCCCACTTGTCAGGAAGAAACTTACTGACGGTCCATTGCGCGTTCAGTCCGGCAGACAACTTCGCATCTTTTGTGAGAAGCGGCTCTTCGGACATCTGCCTGAAATCAGCATCATCATAACTGAGATTTGCAGAAAAATCCATAAAATCCGCCCATTGGGTATTCAGGTTTGCCCTGAATGCCCATCCGTCAATCGGTTTGATACCCTTAACCCGGAGACCGTTAATCCAGATCTCACCATACCCCATACCGACGGCATTTGGATGGCGGACCACTCCTAACGCCATCCATCGTATTTCAGAAAAAGTGGGGAGATTACCGGTTCTGGAATATATCTGGTACCTGCCCCCATCTTCCAGTGTGTCAATAAGATTGATGGAATCCAGCTGATCGCCATGTGCCTCATGATATGCCTGCTTCAACTCGGCAAGTTGTTTTAAATCGATTTGTAATCCCTTGCCCACGCGCCAGTGGTTCTTCAGATTCGCATTCCGGTATTCATAATAGCTGGAGTCACTATTTCCAAAACGAAAAACAAATTCGATAAAATTCTCTTTATTCCCGATCACGGAAAGATCATTGGTCATATCAACTAACGTTCCCGTTGCATCAGGCGCCTTAATCCTGGCATCCAACTCCTTTATATACATTTGAATCTCATTATACGAGGTAAGATTGATCTTTTGATACGAAGGTATATGCCGCTCTATAAGCGCCTCTTCATCACCTTTCAGGCCCTTATAATTCAGCCGTAATGAATAATCTTTTTTAACTCTATCTTCGCGATCCAGGGAGTCAATACCATTAGGCCGGGAATAGTATCCCTTATCATCAATGGTATTCAGTACCGACACCTCAATTTTCACCTCCCCGGAATCACCGGTTTGTACCTGCTGCCACTGGTTGCCGGTAAACTTTATATCGGTAAACTCGAGCGAATCGATATGTTTCATGTTGTCAAGAGACCCGAAATCCCTCCAGAGCATCCGGAGAAATTTAATATTGTCCCAGCGTGGGTCATTTACTTTTTCATAAATAGTATCATTAGGTACATTGAGTGGAATACGGACAAAGAACCAGCCGGCATTCTGGTCATTAATGCTGTTTGTCTTCGCCGTATCCAGGAAACCATTTAAATTCGGGTCACTGAAATCGACCTCCACTCTGAAAAAACGTTCTGTCGTCCTGAATCCGTCATTATTAATATCTTCCGAGGTAAGGTAATTATCACCCTGTGTTCCATTCACATACTTTCGATTACCCTTATGATCGGTATTATACCGCTGCCAGTTGTCCCGTGAAGGATCATCTATCAGGTCATTCTCGCCAAGTCTCGGATCACCCTTCCAAAGCACATCCCAGCTGAAGGCGGTTGAATTGAAATTGGGAAAAAGATAATACTCCAGACTATCGGGACGTTTATCAAGCCCTAAATCAAATTCTGAATTCTTTTCTCCCTGAAATGAATTGGGCTTTTCATAATCGGAAGACCTGTTCGGCATACCGCCATCCAGTGACAGGTCCTCACTGACAATTCCCAGGTCAACGTAGAGCACACCATTTTTTCGTTTATTTTTAACGTAGAATTCAAGATACCGGTCCTTCCTGCGATCCTGGAGTGAGGTCGGAATCGGGGCCATGATTCCAGCCCATGGATTAACCTTCGGTGCCCCGGAAGCATCGGTTACCTGTGCCAGCAGCGTCGGATCTGCCGGCAGCGGCTGATTGATTAAACGGAGTGTGGTTAAATAGAAATTCCTATTCTCTTCATCTTCCTTGGTCAGCTCCCAGATCTCTTCACGTCTTGTCCGTTCAGAATTGGTTACCGGTGAATACCAGTAAGTCCTCCATGCCGGTGGATTTGCCATTGCCGACACCGTGTCATCCATCCATCCGGTCGGAGAGCTTGCCTTATACCAGAGTGTGTGTGATTCGCCAAGAGGATAACCCCGCTCACTGGACTGGAAGTTGTCAATGTATGCTTCTCCCTTGTTCTCTTTATCCGGTTTGAGATAACTATAAGCCACCTCAAAATCCAGTGTTGCTGAAGAGGCACTGGTTGACTTTATACCGGGAATGAGATTGACCAGATTGGTCATCCACTCCGGCTCAAAATCCAGCCGCAGGTTGGTATCAAACAGGAAACGGTTGAACGGCTCATGGCCGACCCGGGGTATCTTATCTCTTGAAGAGGTAAACTGTCCCATAATACTGGTTGCCCAGTATGATTCACGGCCGATGTTCGGCAGGTCAAGTTTGCCGTAAGCTCCCAGAAATCGCTTGCTCTCAAACATGAAAAGCGATTCCTGCTGGTAATCAACTTCAATCGCACTGGCATTCTTTGCCCTGTCTGAGATCAGGGTAACACTGCCGAACTCATAGTCGATTATATAATCGACGTCCTTTGCCAGTTTTTTTCCCTTTTTCGTTGTCAATGTTTCTGACCCGGGAATAATGCCCCAGCCAATCTGAAAAAAATCCTGCCTTGAACTGCCGGTAGTGACAATAAGGAAATTTGACGTGGCAATATCAATGGAATCTTTGATATAAATATTATTCTGAAAATTCGCCACATTTTTTCCATCTTTACCCAGGTTCTGATTTGCAAAGGGCTGGTTGCTATACACTATGGAATCATTCTCTGGAAGAGTATCGATAAAGGGCGGGATAATCAGGTATTGCTGCGCGAAATCATATATCTTCTCATTTCCCAGATCGGGATTTCCATCCTTGTCAGTAAGACCAAGAATATGAGAAAATAGAATGTCATTGTAGTGTTTAATCACATTCTCTTCAATATTTCTTTTTACCTCGATTTTAAATTCATCAGGCCGTGCATCCGAAGGAAGTTTATACACATTGCGCCACATGAGGATTTCACCGGGATTATCAATCTCCGTATCTCTATCTTTCAGCAGCCAGAGTTCTGTATAGCCAAACTTATTCCCTTCCAGTGCCACTGGGGTCGTATCACCATACATGGTATTATCACTCAACACCATAAATATCGCTATAACCTGATCGCGGTTTGGCACCGATCCCCCGAGGAACCGGATGTATCCATTTCGTGGATCAACCTCATAGTCCTTGTACTCTTTCAGTCTCCTGAACATCCGTGCGATATTTAAATCATCGCCATAGGCCGCATACACATAATCCTTCTCGTTAAATCCTTGCTGGATATGGGTTTCCAACTGGAATACATAGAGTTTTTCGACGGTCGGTACTGACTCTCTTTTACCGATATACTTTGATATGTACATGGTATCCAGAAAGAAATAGGCATTTCTTGCATAGTTCTTGTTTTCTATTTTCGACTGCCCTGCTTTTTTTCCTGAGGGGTCGAGTGTTTTTTTCTGCGTCTCTGCATTTTCCCTGCTGAGAACGGTTGTCAATGACAGCGGCCCCCACTGGGAGCGTATTTTAACCCCGAACAGTCCCTCATGACTGCCGGAATAACCAGCCAGGCCCTGTCCCGGCATCTGGAAGTTTGTATAACCCGCAACCACCTCCTGAATAATCTCATCCTCAAGCTGGTCCGCGGAATCAGGATCAGCTTTATACTCAATCTTCAACTTTTTCATCTGATCCTTAATACCGAGATTCTCACCCTGTTTATCCTTACCGGTCTTAATTTCGATATTAATAAGCCGGCCGATACTCCCCCGTATTGTAAACATATTATCATAATCAAAAGCAAATCCGCCGGTCGGTTTTTCTTCATCCGTGTCAATTTTCCCGGTCTCTGTTTTTCTTTTGTTATATTTCAGCGTTAATGATTGAAATCCCTTTATCGAGAGTTTGGGTGGATCTTTTCCCAACACCCGCCTGGCCCAGGCCGGATAGTGCACCGGCATGGCAAGTTCCAGTTTTGGCGGCCCTTTCTGCTTCTTATCCTCTTCCTCACCCTTCTTCTGACTCTCCAGCCCGAGCGCTGAGATGGAAAAACGGCGCATGCTTTTGAAATACTCATCTAATTCAGGATAGTGAAACTGCCATATTGGCAGTCCGGAAAAGGTATCGTATTGAATAAACGTTATCTGCCGCTTCTCAAAATCGATAATGGCGGTATCCTTGAAAAGGGAGGAGGTGACCTCAAAAACAACAGGGTGTTCCTCTATCAGAGGGCTTACAATCCGGGTCTCCTCATAGAGCGGATGAAAACCATGCAGGCTTGGCGGGTAACACAGAAGCCCTTCAGCAATAATGGTATATGGTGCTGAAAAAATTATGAATAAAAATAAAATTCTTTTTATCAAACAAGGTTCCCTAAAAAAATTACTTTATGCATTCTAAACTTTAGCTCTCATATAATCTGAAAAAGCATATGAGGAGACAGTGGAGAACATTCCAGTGGTTGAAACCAAGGGGCCATGGCTCCTGCTAAATAGTGTCCGTCCGAAAACGTCATTCCCGAATGTTTCTGTCGGGGCTCGGTGAGTGACAGCGAATACTCCATGCCTCTATTTGTCCAAAAACACTGGATTCACCCCTGCGAAGCACTTCGCCCGCCAGAAGCATGCGGGAATGACGTTAAAAAGGTAGTTTTCGGCCAGACACTAATTATATATAATTTGTTTAAAACTATAATAGTATTTCGTTTATAATTACTGTTTATTCACATCCTTACAACATCGAAATCCAACCGGATTATGTTTATTCTGGGGATAATAACTGTAGCGTGGTTCAAAACAGCTTCCCTGCGGCCCACTCTCCCAGAATCCTCCCATCACATTATAAAATTCCTTATTCTTTTTTGACCGTGTATTGGTCCACTCAGCAAGATTTCCCGCCATATCGAATATCCCGAAATACCCGCGGCATTCAGGCTTGCTGCCCGAGACAGAAACGGCCTTATCCCTGGTAACACATGCTTTCGGTTCATACCTGTCCCCATAAGGGTATTTCCAGCTATATGCCCCGCCACAGGCAAGCGACCACTCATCCGAAGTACACAACCGTTTACCGACAGTAAAACAGGAATCAACCGCATGATAAACTGAAATATAGGACAACGGTTTTATCTTCTTCTTATTAGGCCATTCATATTGATCAATGCAGAATTTCACCGAACCGATTTTTATATACCCCATGCCTTCCGGACAATGTTTCTTCTTCGGCAGCTTGATCTCATACTTCTCATGACGAACTTCCATGGCATTATTACACGTATCCTGTGCACGATAACTGATTGTCGCTGTTTTCTTTATACTAATCGAATCGCCTGGAGAATATACCAGCCACCGTGTATCATTTTTAAACTGCCATTCTACACGGCACGGCTCAGAAGCGACCAGTCTGACAACGACTTTTCCATAATGCAGCCCGCCGGAAGGGTCCGGATATACCCAGGGGGCAATGGTATCTTCTTTGCAGGGGTCATATACCACGGTATCTGGCGGCACCGTATCAACCGTATCAGGCTCCACCGGTACCGTATCCCGGGGGATTACCGGAACTTTCTTCACAACTTCCACGACGGTATCTTTTTTTACCGGCACAACCACAGCCTTTGGTTCCGGTTCGATTTCTGTGCTTTCAAGCGGTTGCACGCCCTTGTCTCTCGTCAAAAGGAAATAGAGCAGAAGGCCTGTTAACAGAAGCAGTAATAGTAGAAGGAGAAGAATAAGAAGGAGTGTTCGTTTATCCTTTTTTTTATCTTTTTTTTTCTGCTGCTTTGATTCCGACGCCATTATGACTGTTCAATTGTTGAAAATACGTTAAGAAAATCTTTGGTTGCTTCTATATCATGGACACGGAATATTTTTGCACCGTGTGTATAGGCCGCGGCAACACTTCCCAGAGTGCCATACAGGCGATCTGCCGGGTCCTTTCCGGTTATCCGGCCCACGAATGATTTACGCGACGTGCCGATCAGCACGGGGAACCCCGTCTTGACAACCTCCGCAAGCTCATGCAGCAACTCGATAGTATCATCAAACCGTTTGGCAAAACCGATACCCGGATCCAGGATAATATGTTCCGGTAACACGCCGCAGCCGGTGAACAGCTTTACAGATACAAGCAGCTCATCAATAACCTCCCGCACAACATCTTCGTATGACGGATCCTGCTGCATTGTCTCAGTTGTTTTTCTGCTGTGCATTAAAACAACAGGACACTGTTTCTCAGCGGCAAGCGGCGCCATTCCAGGGTCAAACCGCCCGGCGCTGATATCATTGATCCAGTCCGCACCGGCTGCAAGGGCTTCGCGAGCTACCGCAGCTTTGGTCGTATCGATACTGATAAGAATATCTGTCTCCCTGCGCAGTTGTTCTATTACCGGTATCACCCGCTGCTGTTCCTCCTCGACAGGCACCGGCAGTGAACCGGGACGTGACGACTCTCCACCTATGTCAAGTATATCCGCACCTTCATGAATAAGCTGCCTGGCATGCTCACAGGCCGTGTCACACGTATCATGCCTGCCGCCATCATAAAAGGAGTCAGGGGTGACATTAACGACACCCATAAGAACAAACTGCTTTTCATCAAGAAAAGCAGGTAATGGGAGTTGTTGTGAAGATACCGGATCGGTTGGTAATGACCTGCTCATGATTCTGATGGTTCCTTGTCAGGTTCTTCCGGTTCTGCAGATTTACCCTTCGGCTCGAAAACATCTTCCGTTTCCCTGCTGCCACCTGCTTCCCCGGAATCTTCTTCTGAACCTTCAGGTTTCTTTTCCCCATCAGACGGTTGCTGTCCTTCTTCTTCCGCAGGTTTCTGTGGGATAACAGAACGGGTCTTCTTTACCTGCTCAAGGGTTTCACCCTTAATAACCTTTTCAATCTCCTCACGGCCAAGCATTTCATGCTCGAGCAGCGCACTCGCCAGTTGCTCAACCTCCTTGCGGTGTTTCTTGAGAATGGTACGAGCCCGTTCAAGCTGCTCTTCAACCATCTTTCTCATCAAATGATCAATCTCTTCGGCTGTTTTATCCGAGTAATCACGGTGGGTTGCGATTTCCCTTCCGAGAAAAATCTGTTCATCCTTCTTGCCGTAACTCAACGGGCCAAGCTCGTTTGTCATACCGAAATCACAGACAACTTTCCGTATCAAATCGGTTGCATTTTTAATATCATTCGACGCTCCGGTGGTCTGGATATTAAACACCTGCTCTTCAGCAACGCGTCCTCCCATCAGTATGCAGACTTTGTCCAGGATATACTCTTTGCTATGGCTGTGTTTATCTTCACCGGGCAGTGAAAAGGTAACTCCCAGGGCCCGGCCGCGGGGAATGATGGTGACTTTATGAAGCGGGTCTGCATGAGGACAGTGCAGGGTACATATAGCGTGGCCGGCTTCATGGTAAGCGGTGGTCTTTTTCTCTTCGTCGGAGAGCACCAGGCTCTTTCGTTCGGCACCCATCATCACTTTATCTCTCGCCTCTTCAAAATCAAGCATGGTTACCTTCTCCTGGACAAACCGTGCAGCCATAAGTGCGGCTTCATTGACCAGGTTTGCAAGATCCGCACCGACAAAACCGGGTGTACCCCGCGCAATCGTCAGAAGGTCCACATCATCGGCGAGAGGAATGTTTTTAATATGTACTTTCAGGATACCTTCCCGCCCCCGGATATCAGGGACATCAACGACAACATGGCGGTCAAAACGTCCCGGCCGAAGAAGCGCGGGGTCTAACACATCCGGCCGGTTGGTCGCTGCTATCAGTATCACACCTGAGTTTTCCTCAAAACCATCCATCTCCACCAGTATCTGATTCAGCGTCTGTTCACGCTCGTCATGGCCGCCGCCTAATCCGGCGCCACGCTGACGGCCGACCGCATCGATCTCATCAATAAAAATGATGCTCGGCGAATTTTTCTTAGCCGTTTCAAAAAGATCCCGAACCCGGGATGCACCAACACCCACAAACATCTCTACAAAATCAGAGCCGCTCATTGACATAAACGGTACTCCCGCTTCACCAGCTACAGCACGGGCAAGAAGTGTCTTTCCCGTTCCAGGAGGCCCAAGAAGAAGCACTCCCTTGGGAATTTTCCCTCCAAGACGTTCGAACTTCTTGGGTTCCTTAAGAAATTCTATGATCTCTTCGAGTTCAGCTTTCGCTTCTTCCACACCGGCTACATCGTTAAAATTATTTTTCGGACGATCAAGGTTATGTATTTTTGCACGGCTCTTGCCAAAAGAGAATATTCCCTTCTGACCTCCCTGCATCTGCCGGATCATAAAAACCCAGAAGAGTATCATTAACAGGATTGGCCAACTGCTTAACAGCACACTCCAGAAATTGACCGACTCTCCTTCAAAGCTGTATTGAAAACCAAGGCTATCCCACTCTGCAAGCATTTCTGAATCGAGAAAGGGAAGGTTAACTATAAAAGAGCGGCTACCCGGCCGGGGTTTTACACCCTCCAGCTCGCTGAATGAGGCCTCATCTGCCACTTCACCATGTAACTCCGCACGATTAATACCTTTTTGAGTAACCTTAGCAGAAAGTATTCGTACACTCGGATTCCTTAACCAGGATTTAAACTGGCTGTAGGGAATTTTCACTTCTTTAAGAGCAGACTGGCTGTCCAGAAATCGAAGGCCAATAATTACCGTCACCCCAACGAGTAACCACATAACAATAGTTCGAGTGGGATCCTTTTTTTGTCCCTTCTTCCGGCTGCCCTTGCTTCTAAGATGCTTTTTCACCGAATCGAAATACTTCTTCTCTTTTTTCTTCGGTTCCTCTATTTTCTGTTCTTCCGGCTTTTTTTCTTTCTGTTTCTTTTGCTCTTCCTGGCTCAACAAATACCTCCAAATAATAAATAAAAACTGAATTTTCTATTTCAAACAGAATCAATAACCTACCCTATTATAGCATATTTGCACTCTTATAACAGTTTAAAATACATTAATAGGGAGATACTATGGAATTCTGCGGCAGGAAATTCTTAAAATAGTCCTTGTATCATCTGTGATTCTGTATGCATTTCCAATTGCTACACCGGGGATCCATACCAGTATTTCTGCATTATTTACAACAACACCCGTAGTAGGACGATAAAAACTACCTAATTTCTGATTTTTCAAAAACCGGATACATGTAACCGGCTGATCAAAGCCGAGCGGCTGAAAAATATCATCCCTTTTTACCGGTCGAAACAGCAATTTTTGTCCAGTCTTATCAGCATCCAGATAGACCGTCCAATTTGATCTATCATATCGGCAATCACACTCCTCGCGTCCCTGGACTACCGCTGAAAAACAATAATCAGCATTTTCACAAACCGTGGTACCCGGCACTTGAATTTCATAAGAATCTACCTGTTTTTTTTCAACAGTCGTTTCGTCTTTTCCTGAAATAACCTCTACAGAATCTTTCCCCGGATAATATCTCCAGCCATCTTTTAAAAGAAAACATCCGCTTGTTCGCTTCATCTCCTTTAAGAATGTACTAATATGGTTTTTATCAAACGCGATACCATGCTTCCGGAAAAGCCGGGAAACACCCTCTCCAGCCAGAATATATGCCGGCTTTCCCTCTGATTTTCTTAGAACAAAACGTTCCTGCCTCTCCTCAATTACGTGATCTGTAACCCATTTATTTACCAGGGGTTTAAGGAACTGTTTCTGCTTTTGAAAATATCCTGTCAGCATAACACTTTTTTCTATTATATGGGGATCACTTCTGGCCAGACCGGGAATAATCTTATACCGTACCCAATTCCGGGTATAGTGGATATCAGCATTTGATGGGTCCTCATACCAATGGTAACCTTGCCCTGTAAGCCATGCCTGCAATGCTTCTTTTCTCAGGGAGAGCAGGGGCCGGATAATACCATCGTCCCGTACAGGCAGGATACCACACAATCCGGTAAGGCCGCACCCGCGCTGAACATTCATAAAGAGTGTTTCAGCCTGGTCTTCCGCAGTATGTCCGGTGGCAATATAGTGATAGCCGTGCTTCTCTTTAATCTCAGCAAAAAAACGATACCGTTCCGTACGGGCCCACTCCTCAACTCCGGGATCATGCAAAGATTTCCCCTCCAGTTTTTTTCTGAAAAACCGGCATCCCGCCTCTCTGGCAAGCTGTGCAACAAACGATTCCTCGTTATCCGACTCCCTGCCCCGGAGGCCATGGTTGACATGGGCAACACCGATCCCACTGATCGCAATCTGCTCTTGTAAAGCAACAAGAAGATGCAACAGGGCGACAGAATCACTGCCACCGCTTACCGCCACAAGCACTTTGCATGAAGTAATTTTGTTACCGGCGCAGAATTTGTTTACTGTTGAGACACACATGGATTCTATCAACACGGGCAGGAAAGTGTGGAGAATGGTAGCAGCGCAGGGATTTGAACCCCGGACACTCGGATTATGATTCCGATGCTCTAACCAACTGAGCTACGCTGCCACACGTTACAATCGGGAGAAATATATATGAATGGACCAAATGAGTCAACATCTGTGATAGTGAGTGTGTTAGTATAATTATTTCAATATTAACCAGGGTACCATACACAGATTTTTAATCAGTCTATCAATATTGAATGAACAAATATATTATGGCAATTGGATTCTCGCTCTTTCACTAACGTCTTTTTCGAGATCTTCATTATTATTTACATATTCAACGTGGAGCCTTTTTGGCTGCCCTGGGTCAGGATCACCACCTAAATATTCATTTATTACTATAGTGTCAATGCAGTTTCCTTTTATTAGAGAAATTAATTCTTGTGTCACATCAACAGAATTACGTTCAGTACCGTAGACTGCCTTATTTATCTTAAAGGGTATATTAGAGATTGAAAGTCTACAACATTGGAACTCGCCACCTCTTATAATGTTCTTCAATTTACGTTTTATCAACTCAGGATGAAAACCATCTAAATTATTCTCCATGCTACGAAATAATCGATTTGAAATTATAGCCCTGTATCCAGTAAGAATATCCGTTTCTGTAATTGCACCTTGGAGTCTACATGCTAAGTTAATTGCACGACCGACATATTCTTGTCTCTCCATCATTTCAATGTGTACCAGTAGCCCATAATCCATACCAAAAGTGAGGCCAGTTATATCGGGAGGATTTTCGAGATATCCAAATATTGATTCTTTAAATTCCGCCTCAAATTTCATTGACAAATCTGAAATGAACTCTATAATCTCTCTACCATTATAATCTGAGTCAAACAATATTATCCATCCATCGCCAGTAAATTTGTAAAGATTAAAATGTAATTGTTGTGAGAGGGTAGCCAGTTGCTCCTTGAAATTTATTAACAAATTTCGCCAGTTAGCAATATTTCCGGTTCTAAGAAGGTCTTCCATTACTTCGGAAGATGAGCAAATATCTGTCACAAGAACAATTCTTTCTTCAATTTTAAGTTCATCGGTACGGTCAGTCATAACACCTCCTTTATTTTGAAACATGATATTACATCAATGGTATGTGTAGAATTTCACTCAGATATTCCCAGTAAAATATTTATTGGGAACATTATCATATCTTTGTAAATAATATAAATTATTATAAGGGGGGTATCCATTTAAATACCCTAAGACAAATTATCAACCAGTATATCGTTTTATTTAGCACGTCATACCCGCGAAGGCGGGTATCCAGAGAGTGATTAGGTGCAATTTAGGAAAATTTCTGGATTCCTGCCTTCGCAGGAATAGCATAATCGGTTGTTTCTCTTTATAAATATTGCAGGGGGATTTAAGTGGATACCCCCCTTTATTATAAATTTAAAGATATTGAATCAGCCTATACAACAGTGTTCCTATTTCCTCATTTATATGCCAGATTTTAATATTCTTTCGGAGACTACCTGGTTATATATGTATGTTGACATATCGAGTGATATCAACTATTATTGAGAGGTGTAATAAACAGGATATATAATATTTCGATACAAATCAAGTCACAGCAAGTTGAATGGCAGAGAGAATAATTAGGAATTGAACAACTATATCAATAGCTGGGCTTAATTCTCTTAGAGGAGATACTTATGCCTGACTTTAATGGTATATCTGGGGCAACGGTCTCTTGGATGTCACCAATTAACAAATTGACATTTGAATCTTATAATTTCAAAAATAATGTCGTTAATATCATGAATGCTGTTGAACAAAATTTGAACACTGGAAGATTTACTGCACCTTACAACTCAACACCTGCCCTGAAAGACAGTATCTCTGCAGGGGCTGCTTGCGTTTCGACCATAATGCCACGTGTAAATACTTTCGAAGCAATTACTGAAAATCCCTCATCAATCCTTTTCGACAATCAGAACTCGGCTTATCTTACAAACAGTCTGGTTGTTGACTCAACAAGTTCAATTTTAAACAAAACAGCATCAATGGCTGCTACTGTTAGAGCTACTACAGAAAGCCTTTTTTCAATTGACCGTGAAGGAATAAGTGTTTTCAGCACTGATACTCCTCTTACAATTCCGGCTTCGGAGCGGTCTGTCTCTATTGATTCAGTATCTCAAAATAGTCTTGTAACATTAAGTGATAGGATACAAGGCAATGTGTCGACATTTAACGATCTGCTGGATACTTCATTGGCTACATCACGACTTAATGCAGAAATTTTTGCTAGACCTGCAACAGATCACACTTCTCATCTTGCAAATGTAAATGAATCATTTACATTACTTAATACACTATCAGCTAACGTATATAACGATATGTCTTCTATTCAGACACTCGATACAGAAGGTTTTATTTTTAAGGCACCAACTATAGAGCCGTATGCCGCTACGTGTGCAATTGCTGTTATTGAGGGAATTAACGAAGAAACTCTTGAGGAACTTAGCGTCGAAAGTGCCGATGAATTTTTAGATAATTTAGGTGATGAACTCGATTCACGCCTACAAATGGTAGACCCAAATCTATCAGAGACTTACAGAGAAGGTATTGCTGCAATTGAATCAGGTCACCAAGGATGGATTCGCCATGCAGGAGTATCTTTTAGAACTATGTTCGATCATTTATTGCGACATCTTGCACCTGATACAAACCTACATTCATTTTTTGACAATTCAGAAAATAATATGATTAAAGGTGAGTTCAGTCGTAATGCACGGCTCCGCTACATATTCAGAGATATTGCTACCGGGTCGTATACTAAGATGGCGGAACAAGATATAAAGATTTCTGAGGCTACGTTTTTTCCGTCTAATGACATTGTGCATTCGTTATCGTCACCTCTCTCAGATAAGCAAATGCGAGTGTTTTGTCGTCGTATTCAAGGATCCGTTTCGGTTGTTTTAGAGGCAGCAGGATATTGATAACGACTATCACCGTCTTCAAGCTTATGTATACGCCATCTTTACCATCCTCAGAGACTATTACCATAACCGGGGAATATTACTCATGCTTCTCCATGAACTCTTTTAGGTTTAACTGAGTATTTTCATGAGAGGATGCAGTATAAACCTCATCTCGGGGAATGTGTAGCCATTGATCTGTAATAATGTAATAATGGGACGGTGTCATATAATAATGGGACGGTGTCAAATATTACATTATACTTAATCGTAAAAGTAATAAGGAGAAAAAAGACAAGTCGTCTCCGGAATGCTGGGTAATTGGTGATGAAGAGTTTCAGCAGTCGGTTTTACGTAAAGACACTGCGAACAGGCTCTATATTGCTGCATATAAAAGAAATGGATTTAGTCTTGAGGATTTGCTCAACAAAGTATCTATTAAGATACGTGTGCCGGAAGAATCGATACTGCAAAAATCAAAGCGAACCGGACAGTCTGATGCCCGCATGGTTTTTTGCTATTTTGCCTGTTTACTTGATTTTCCTACAAGAGAGCCAAGTGCTTTCCTGGGTATTCAACAAGCGGCAGTAACCAATGCAGCCCGAAAAGGAAGGCAAATTGCCGTAAAGGATAATATTATGAGGTAATTGCAAAAGTCTAAAAAACAGGATATTTATTCATTTATATCCGGTTCA